>CAIVBX010000023.1 GCA_903904275.1 uncultured Pseudomonadota bacterium | reverse complement strand
TGTAAAATGGCTTCGTAGAGTTGACGGGCTTCATCAATAAACAACGGTTTGCCTATCACGCTACTGGCAAATTGAATCAAGGAGTTAATACAAACGGCAATTTTATCTGCGTGTCTGTCGCCTTCTTGATAACTCACCAGTCCCAAACGTTTGCACGCATCATTGATTAAACCGACACGATGAGAAATATAGGCACACGCAGACAGGTTTTGAATCCGTAACGCCATCAAGTTAGTTTTACCTGCCCCCATTTTACGAATATCCACAAACAATGTTCCCATCGCAAATAGCGTATTGTCTGATTCACGTTTGATGAGTTCTAAAATTTCTTCATTGGTTAATTCATCACAATCGTGTTGTTTTGTTCCTGTGTAATCCGTAATTTGATTGAGTTGTTTGATGAACTCACGGCGTTTGTTAATTGCCTTTTCTAACGATTTTAAGGCGGTATAACGAACATCTAAGCCATGATTAGCCATTGCACTGATAATCAAATCTAAAGCGTTTTCTTTGCTGTATTTGCTAGGTACATCAGCGGCTATGGCAAACACAAGTTGGGAGAGTAATTTAGGTAAGTCTGCTTTGGGAGCATAAGCAATCAATGCCAGTGTGTAATCACGGTAATTGTCGGGAACTGGTATTTTCTGAAATGCTAGGGTTGGCGCATCAAGCAGATAATAATGACCAGCTTTGATAGCATAGGCGGCTTGCAAGGCATGGTAAGCATCAGTTAGCTGATTCACGTCCGCGACAATGCGAATGTCGTCATAGCCTTGAGTTTGGTTTTCTAACACTAAAGAGGCTAAATCGCCGTTATCGCACATTACGACAGGCAGATTATCAATGTTACTTAACGTTAATTTACCATCACCTCTTGCCTTATGAATAGCTAAGGCGTGTGCTAATCCTTCACAGTACCATGCGCCGAATTTGACTTGTTTTCTTTTACCAATGACGTAGAAATTACCTGTGTTTGGTTCGGGTTCTTTGAATGTAAAGATTGGCGAGAGAGCATCAATATGATGATTGAAGCTGAAAGGTGGCAGGTTATTATTGGCTAAAAGAGCTGCGTTTGTGATGTTTTGGTTAGCGGTTGTTTGGTTAATCATGGTGTTTTCTCTTGACCATGACTACTAGAATTCAACGTAATGTTGTTTAAGTTTGTTGCAACTTAAACAAAACAGGTATTTATTTCTTTTACTATTATGATAGAATTTGAAGCAGAGCCGCTTTTTGTGGCAGCTGTATTTATCTGATAGTGTTGATTCTAGTGGTCTTGTTTCTCTGGTCTCTTCATTGTTAGTGTGATGCTCTTTGAGTGTTCCCGCCAAGAAACTGGCTCAAAGGGCGTTAAGTATTTGTAACAATCAACCCTGCTCTAGTAGCGGGGTTTTTTGTGTCTGGTGATTTTACACTGATTTCAAAATCTTCAAAATTGAAATGACTATTTTCCTAAAAGGAGTTTAGTCATCTTTTCCAAAAATCATTTACATTTCTCTCTAATATCCGTTATAAATAGCACTGCATTTTCATATTTAAATAATATCAAAAGGATATTAAAAGGACATGAATTATGATTATAACGGTGGGTAACACTAAAGGAGGCGTAGGTAAAACTACGCTGGCAATAAACATAGCCTCCGCTAGAGCAATGAGTGGCAGTGATGTATGGTTAGTGGATGGGGACAGGCAAGGTTCGGCTCAAATTGCCATAGGTATTCGTTCAGAATCAAATCAACATAAAGGCATAGCTTGTTCTCAGTATGTAGATGGCTCAGTTTTACGCACGCAAGTTTTACAACAAAAATCTAAATATCAAGACATTGTAATTGACGCGGGTGGACGTGACAGTACCGCATTAAGAGCGGCGTTAATCATTTCAGATGTTCTACTGATTCCATTTACACCGCGTAATTTTGATGTGTGGGCATTAGCTGATATTGCTTCTTTGGTAGATGAAGCAAATAGTGTTCGAGATGGGTTACGAGTGTATTGCATATTAAATTTAGCAGATTCGGCAGGAACAGATAATGAAGATGCTGCGGAGGCAGTCAAAGATTATCCGCAATTTATCTATTTAGATGCGCCATTGAAAAAACGTAAATCTTGGGCAAATGCAGCAGGGGTTGGCATTAGTGTTTTAGAGCAATCGCCTAAAGATGTAAAGGCACAAGATGAATTAAAAAACCTACTAAAGATATTATTTTAAGATTAAAATAATAGTAAAAGGATATTAAAAAAGGTGTAACGATGGCAATTACAAAACTACCCAAAAAAAATGAACAGGTTGTTAATCAGATTGCTGAAGACAATTTTATTTTAGGCGCACCTGATGGGGCATTGGAAAAAAAGTCGAAAGCAAAGGGAGTTTTCAAAGGGCATAAACGTCAAATTTCTTTAACCATTTCGCCAGAGTTATTAGATAGACTTGATGCGCTGTCTGAAACTATGGGACAAGGTAGAGCGGCTTTAATTAACTTAGCCATCCTTCAAGCTGTCGAACGCGGTTTTGATGTGAAAGGAGAATTAGAAAAGTGATTTTACTATTAAAAGAATATAAAAAGGATATTAAAACGATATTACTTTCGAGGTTTTATGCTTATCTATCTTGATAATTGCTGCTTTAATCGTCCTTATGACGATCAATCACATTACCGTGTTAATTTGGAAACACAGGCTA
>CAIVBX010000022.1 GCA_903904275.1 uncultured Pseudomonadota bacterium | reverse complement strand
TTGATATATATGACTTTTTTTATTGTGCAGCTAATAGAGTTGTCTTAAAAAATAGCCAATTAGATACCAAAAGAAAATTCAAATTTTTTAATGGGATAGGTGTAAAAATTCTTTTTTTATTATCATCTTCGTATTTTGACCAAAATGTAAATGATGAACGTGATGAATTCACAATCAATCCCGTCCAAATTAACCAACAAGATTTATACAGTAATCTTGCGTGGGCTGATATTCACCGCGAACTATCATTGACAATAAAAGAAGCCTGTTTGAAACATGGTGTTGATGTTGAACAAGAAGCTAAAAAAAATTTGAATCGTTCAATAGACATTGCACCTTTTTTGGCACATTACTTGGACAAAAAGAATGAAATCGTTTTATCAAGTGACGATTTAATTAAAAATGCTAAAAGAGATTACGAAGAAGAAAAACAATTTTTGCGTGATGAAAAAAACAAAGAACATCAGGATTACAAAATAAAATTAAGCAAAGTTGTACAAACCGAACTTGCAGAATATATTTTTGACAGAGAAAAAACTATCAATCGACTAAGAGAAATCAACGACGAAGAATTGTTAGAGCATGAAGTTCATAATTTATTCATGCCTAAATACACGAGTAGTGAAAATCAACTGGATTATAGAAGTAATAACCTTTGGTTGTTCGACGACAGATTTATGACTTATGACAAGATATTCAGTGAAGTTCAAGTGAAAACTGTATTCCCAGAGCTGGCTAACATCACTAAACGATTTGATTTATATAGTATTGTGTCGAATACCTACGAAAAAGAAAAAATTACCGATATTGTCATTATCGAACTAAAAAGACCTGACGGTGTCATCACGCCTGCGGGAGCAGAAGAACAATTGCTTGAATATGCAAGATATATCAATCAATCTGTTCAACAGAATAAAATAAGAATTTGGGCTTATGCTTTTTTGAAATTTAGTCCAGATGTTGAATTCAAACTTGCAGACAAATCCTATAACGTAATTCCCACACACAGCCAATACCCTATTTATTACAATTACCATAAATCTCATAATCTTATTGTTAATTTCATGGATTATTCTGCGTTAGCAGATGATGCCCACACTAGAAATCAAACGTTTATAAACATATTGAAAGGAAGTTCATTTAATGATGATTGAATTAGAGAAATTTAATTCCCTTCAATCACCGTTCAATTATTTTTTTCAACACCCAATTTTCAAATTTCAAACCGTGAATTCGTTCAAATTCGCGTGTGTTATTTGTGAGCAACGTCATATTTAACGACAACGCACACGCCGCAATTTGCAAATCATACGCGCCAATCGGTTTGCCTTGTTTTTCTAAATCACTGCGAATTTGCGCGGCTTTTTTTGCGGCATCAAATGTAAAATCAACCACCGAAAATGGCGCGATAAATTTTTCTAACGCTGCTAAATTGCGTTTTTGAGAATTATTTTTTTCGATGCCGTAATACAATTCAAATATCACAATTGTCGGAATATAAATTTGTTTCATTTGAATTTGTTGAAAACGCGCCAGCACTTCGGGCGGACGTTCTTTAATCAGATAAATGCAGATATTGGTATCGAGCAAATAATTTTTCATACTCAAGTCCAATCGCGTTCTTGTGTAGATGGTTGATTGCGTCCGTTTTGCATGAAATCATCTGAAAATTCATTTAATGTTGAAATCCATTGTTCCCACACATTTTCAATCGGTTCTAAAATGATTTTGTTCCCTTGCTTTGAGATTTTGACTTCTTTGCCTTGAAACCTAAATTCTTTTGGCAAACGTACCGCTTGAGATTGTCCGTTGTTGAAAATTTTTGCCGTTTTCATCATTTTTCTCTGAATAAAATATAAATTAAAAGTATAGATTACTTTTAATTTATATTCATCAGAATCCCAATCATGAAGTAACCAACTTCACTAGTAATAAACACAACATTCAAAAATAATTTGTAAAACCACGGAATGTCATCCGTTCATTTCATTATCACAATGTTGAATAGCGGCATTTAAATTTCTTCAAATAACGCCGCATTCACTACAGCTTTTTGCTGTTCTAAATGCACTCGAAAATTTCCTACAGCTGGCGCAGCTGAGGCTTCACGTCCCGCATAAGTTATAGAAATAGTGTTTGATAAATGCTCAATAAAATGATGATTTGTGTTGTACCACGCGCCTTGATTTTTCGGTTCTTCCTGACACCAAATAAACTCTTTTAAATTCGGATAACGTGCAATTTCAGCTTTAAATAATTCTTCGGGAAAGGGATAAAGTTGTTCAATTCGCGCAATCGCAATATGTTGTAAATTTGCTTCGCGTCGTGCTTCAAGTAAATCGTAATAAACTTTTCCCGCACAAAAAACCAAACGTGTGACATTTAAATCGTCAATTTCAAATTCGCCCAAAATCGGATGAAATTGTCCATTTGTTAATTCGTCAAGCGTTGAAACGGCGAGTTTATGGCGCAATAAACTTTTTGGACTCATCACAATTAACGGTTTGCGATAAGCCCGAACCATTTGCCGACGCAATAAATGAAAAATTTGCGCGGGCGTAGTTGGATTACAAACTTGGATATTCTGTTCGGCGCAAAGTTGCAAATAACGTTCTAAACGCGCGGATGAATGTTCAGGTCCTTGCCCTTCAAAACCGTGCGGTAAAAGCATTACAAGTCCACACATTCGTCCCCATTTCGTTTCACCTGAACTGATAAATTGGTCAATCAAAACCTGTGCACCATTTGCAAAATCACCAAATTGCGCTTCCCAAATGACTAACGTATTTGGAAGCGTTGTGCTGTAGCCATATTCAAATCCTAAAACACCTGCTTCCGATAAAAGCGAATCATAAATTTGGGCATTGCCTTGTTCTTTGTGTAGATATTTCAACGGCGTATAACTGCGATTTTCAAGTTGGTTATGCAAAATCGCGTGCCGATGCACAAATGTTCCGCGACCGACATCTTGACCCGTTAAACGCACGTTAAATTTTTCTAAAAGTAACGTTGCATACGCCATATTTTCAGCAAATCCCCAATCGAGCGGCACATTTCCCGCCATCATTTCAGCGCGATTTTCCATCACTTTTGCAACGCGCGGATGAATCTCAAAATTTTCTGGCAAACGTAATAAACGCGCTGAACAATAACGCAATGTTTCAAATTTCACTGCCGTTTCACAAGCCGTTGTCCAAGGTGAATCTAAAAATGGCAACCATTGTGCGCTGTAGGAATACTTCAAATGTGAAACAGGACGCGACACGATTTCACCTGCGTCTAAACGGCATTGATAATCTTCAATTTGGTTTTGCACTTCGTCAGCATCAATTACACCTTCATTTAGCAATTGTTGTGCATAAAGTTCGCGCGTCGTTTGGCGTGAGCGAATTTTTTTATACATTAACGGTTGCGTCATAGCAGGTTCGTCGGCTTCGTTGTGACCTAAACGGCGATAACACATCAAATCAATCACTACGTCACGTTTAAACCGCACACGAAAATCTAATGCTAATTGCGTCACAAACAAAACGGCTTCGGGGTCGTCACCATTCACATGAAAAACGGGAGCTTGAATCATGCTCGCCACGTCAGTTGAATAAAGCGTTGAGCGGGTATCTTGTGGATTACTGGTTGTGAAGCCAATTTGATTATTGATAACAATATGCACTGTGCCGCCCGTGTAAAATGCGCGAGTTTGGGACATATTAAGCGTTTCCATAATGATGCCCTGCCCTGAAAACGCGGCATCGCCATGAATTAAAACGGGAATAACTTTGTTAATGCCATCTTTGCCTGCTCGGTCTTGACGCGCTCGCACCGAACCTTCAACGACTGGATTGATAATTTCTAAATGCGATGGATTAAACGCCAACGTAATGTGAACGCTGCCGCCTTCGGTTTCAACATCTGACGAAAAACCCATGTGATATTTCACATCGCCCGTGCTAACGCCCGCTGAAAGCGGTGAAGTTCCAGCAAATTCATTGAATAAAATCGTCGGATTTTTACCAAAAATGTTTACCAACACATTTAAACGCCCACGATGTGCCATGCCGATAACGATTTCTTTCGCGCCTTTTGCACCTAAACCTTGAATTAACTCGTCTAAAATCGGAATTAACGCTTCGCCACCTTCAAGCGAAAACCGTTTTTGACCGACAAATTTTGCGTGCAAATGGGTTTCGATGCCTTCTGCGGCGATAAGTTGTTGCAGAGTTTGACGTTTTTTATCATTTGAAAATATCTGTTCTTTAAAGGCAAATTCTCGACTTTCCAAACGATTGATAATCCAACGGCGTGTTGCGGTGTCAACGATGTGCATAAATTCTGCACCGATACTGCCGCAATAAATATCTTCTAAATTCGCCAAAATATCACGCAACGGTAAATGCTGACCGCCTTGCAATGTCCCTGTATCAAAAACGGTGTCCATATCAAGCGCAGATAAACCGTAATAACTTGGGTCTAAATCAGGCGGCATCAAGGCATTTTTGCCAAGCGGATTATTTTTGGCAATTTGATGACCACGCACGCGGTAATGGTTGATTAAACGCGCCACAGCAGATTGTTTTTTAACACTTTCTTCTGTGAAACCTTGTAATTTTTTAAGGCGATTTTGGGATTTTTGCGCGAGTTGAGCGAAACGTTCGATAATCGGACTATGCGGAATTTCATAGGTTTCTACGTTATTTAATTCACGGAATTTCGCTTGCCAACTCTCATCAACGGATTGAGGATTATCTAAAAAACGCTCGTAAAGGTCTTCGATAAAACTGGCGTTACTACCGTAAAAACTCGATGAATTCTGAAAAAATGTCCGCAAATCGCTCATGAGATGTCAATTTTATAAATTAAGAAAGTAACACAAAAAAAGGCGGTGACATAAAATCCCGCCTCTTTTATTTTTTAATATCAAGTGGTTGATATTTAATCTTTTGTCCAACCTTGCAAAATTTCAATCATGCTTTTCGCTTGGTCGATGCTTGAAATGTTGAATTTCGATTTTTGTTGATATTTGCCATCACGTTTTTGATAGCGGCGAATCGTGAATTTATCGTCGCCATATTCGCCTTTTGTGGCGTTCCATTCTTTGTAACGGAACATCAATGTTGCCCACGCGCCTTTTGTTAGCACTTTTTTGTCGAGTTCTTTAATCGTAATTACGCCATTATCTTCGTATTCGACCGTTAATTCGTCTGTGGTTTCTGCCATAATTTTTTGCTCCAATTAAGCGAAAGGATGTTCTAACACGATGGTTTCATCACGTTCTGCGCCTGTTGAAATAATCGTGATTTTGACACCGACTAATTCTTCTAAGCGGCGAATGTATTTTTTCGCATTTTCAGGTAAATCATCATAGTTTGTTACCCCTTCTGATTTTTCTGACCAACCCGCCATTTCTTCAAAAACAGGAACGCATTTTTCGTAAGAATCTGCGCCAAGTGGTGCAACTTCAACAATTTTGCCGTCGATGTTGTAAGCAGTACAAATGCCGATTTTTTCTAAACCGTCTAAAACATCCAATTTCGTCAAGCAAATGCCGCTTAAACTGTTGAGTTGTGCTGATTTACGCATGGCAACTGCATCAAACCAACCTGTGCGACGTTTGCGCCCAGTAGTCGCGCCAAATTCAAAACCTTTTACGCCTAAATGATCGCCGTTGGAATCAAATAATTCCGATGGAAAAGGACCGTTTCCGACGCGGGTTGAATAGGCTTTTGTAATACCTAAAACATAATCAAAATTTAATAAGCCGATGCCGCTACCTGTTGCTGCGCCACCTGCGGTGGTACTTGACGATGTAACGTAAGGAAACGTTCCGTGGTCAATATCGAGCAACGCGCCTTGTGCGCCTTCAAATAATACGTTTTCATCGCGTTTTTGTGCTTCGTAAAGCAATTCACTAACGTCAGTCATCATCGGTTTAAGTTGTTCGCCTAAACGCAACGTTTCTTTCAAAACATCATCGAAATTCACTGCTTCGACTTTGTAATAATTTACCAACATAAAATTGTGATATTCGACCAATTCTTTTAATTTCTCAGCAAACGTTTCAGCGTTTAATAAATCGCCTGCACGCAAACCACGTCGCCCAACTTTGTCTTCATAAGCTGGTCCAATGCCGCGTCCTGTTGTGCCGATAGCTTTACCAGCACGCGCTTTTTCACGCGCTTGGTCGATTGCAATGTGAATTGGCAAAATCAACGCGCATGCTTCGCTAATTGACAAACGATTACGAACACTTAATCCTGCTTTTTCCAGCACTTCAATTTCATGAAACAACGCTTCAAGCGATAAAACAACGCCATTGCCAATCAAACATTTCACGTTGTCGCGCAAAATCCCTGACGGAATTAAATGCAAAACGGTTTTTTGTCCATTGATGACAAGTGTATGTCCTGCGTTGTGTCCACCTTGAAATCGCACAACGGATGACGCTTGTTCTGTCAATAAATCGACCAATTTACCTTTGCCTTCGTCACCCCATTGCGTGCCGATAACAACTACATTTTTTGCCATAATAATTCCAAATTTTGAAGTTTAATTTTTCTTTTTTACAAAGAAATTAAGCGATTCGCTCAATCTCTCCTGTGTCGTGTTTGACCAATTTATCAATCAAATCGCCTTTCGCGTTCACAAGTTCAAGTTGCAATGGCATTTTGCCAACCGCATGTGTCGCACAAGACAAACAAGGGTCATAAGCACGAATCGCAACTTCTAAATTGTTAAGTAAAGGTTCTGTCAATTCTTGTCCTGACAAGTATTCTGCCGCCACTTGGCGCACCGATTCATTCATGCCCATGTTGTTGCTCGTCGTCGAAACGATTAAATTCGCTTTGGTCACAATATCATTTTCATCGACTTGATAATGGTGAAATAACGTTCCGCGTGGGGCTTCAATGACACCGATGCCTTCAAAACGTCTTTCACCTTTTGCAGGTTCTTCGAGTTTTAATACATCGGGATCGTTTAATAATTCTTTGATGCTTTCAGCGCAATGCAACACTTCAATCAATCGCGCCCAATGGAACGCCAACATACTGTGAACCATCGCCTCGCCGCCGTGTGCTTTGAAAGTCACTCGTTGTTTTTCGGCAAGTGGCGTGTTGATGTAATCACAGTTATTTACGCGAGCTAAAGGCCCGACGCGATACCAGCCGTTTTCTTTACCAATCGACGTTAAATACGGAAATTTCATGTATGACCACGAACGTACTTCTTCGTGAATGTAGTCGTTATATTTGCAGTAATCGATATGGTCAAACAGTGTTTTGCCTTCGGCATCTTTAACGCGCAAGCCACCGTGATAAAGTTCTAACGCGCCATCAGGTTGCACCATGCCTAAATAATTACTACGAATCGTACCGAAGTCGTCATAAAAAGGCAGATTTGAACAATGTACTTTTTTCACTAATTCAACTGACGCATCCGACCACGCAATAATTTGGTCAATATCGGTTAGCAAATAATCACGTTCTTCTTTACTTAATGCTTTATTTACGCCACCTGCAATCGCACTGGTGCCGTGTACACGTTTACCTGAAACCATACGGATAACTTCTTGTCCGTATTTACGCATTTTCACGCCTTGCAAACCAATATCAGGAAAATCACTTAATACGCCAACGACATTTCGTTTGCTTATGTCGCTTTCGAAACCAAACAACAAATCAGGGCTAGATAAATGGAAGAAATGCAAGGCGTGTGATTGCAACGTTTGCCCAAAATGCAACAAACGTCTTAGTTTTGTTGCTGAAACAGGCAAGTTATCTGGATCAACACCGACGAGTTGGTCAATCGCCTTTGCCGCAGCTAAATGATGACTGACAGGGCAAATCCCGCACAAACGTTGCACTAAAACGGGTAATTCCCAATACGGGCGACCTTGTATGAATTTCTCAAAACCACGAAATTCAACAATGTGCAAACGCGCTTGTTGCACTTTGTTATTTTCGTCGAGTAGCAATGTAACTTTGCCGTGACCTTCCACCCGTGAAACAGGATCAATCACAACTCGTTTTAAATTATCTGTATTTTTGGCAGTTTCTAAATGTTCGTACATGACACGACCTCTTGGAATTTATGAATAAAACGACATTTTAATGGCTTGAGTTTTCAAGTAAGTAACAGTGTGATTATTGCGGTTTTTTCTCGCTTTTCAAAATTTCAACTAGTTGTTTCGCAGGCAAATAACCTGGATAAATTGTGCCTTTTTCCGTCACAATCATTGGTGTACCTTTGACATCAAAACTAGTTGCGAGTGCCATGTGTTCATCAACAGGATTTTCACACGTTTTTGATTCAACTTTTTGATCTTTTTTTGCGGCAGTTAATGCCGCGTTTTTATCTTTTGCACACCAAACAGAAATCGCTTTGTTATAAGATTCTGAACCTTTTCCAGCACGCGGATAGAACAAGTATTGAATTTGAATTCCTTCGGCTAAATAGGAATCTAATTCAGAATGCAATTTACGACAATATCCACAGTCAATATCGGTGAAAACAGTTGCAGTATAAGTGTGAATTTTAGGCTTGAAAATAATCATTTTGTCTTGCCCTAATTTGTCTAAATTCGCTTTTCTAACGCCACTTAATTTTTCATCTGTCAAATCGGTGCGTGTTTGAGTATCAATCAATCGCCCTTGAAATAAGTATTTGCCATCATCCGAAACATAAATAATATCGCCACCAACAGTGACTTCAAATAATCCTTTTACAGGTGAAGGTGTAACACTTTGAATTGAAAGTGACGGCATCGATTTTAGTAAGGTTTCACGGATAATTTTTTCATCTGAAAATGCGTTTGTGGTGAGCAATGCAAATGTTGCGCTTAAAAGTAATTTTTTCATTTTATCTCTATAAAATTTAGCTGTTTAAATGTTTCCAGGATACTGGATCTTCAATAGGTTCAAGATGTGTATCGATGTCTATATTGTCAAAAATTGTTGTAATGTGTTGTTCTATCAACTCAACCAAATCATGCCCTTGTTGTACTGTCCAATCCCCAGGAACTAAAACATGAACTGACATAAAGCGTCTTGCTCCCGCGTAGCGAGTTCGCAACGCATGATAAGCAATACCATTTAGGGAAACAAATTGTTCTAAAATTTCGATAATTTGAACTTGTTCAGTCGGAATTAACGCGGCGTCCATTAAACCAGAAAATGTACGACGTAATAATTGCAATCCTGTCCAAACGATATTTAATGCAACAATCATGGCAATAATCGGGTCAAAAATTTCCCAACCATTTAGTCCTAATTGTTTCGCAACAATCAGACTTTCTTCAAACGAATTTGCAACCAAAATCGCTCCGATGCCTATCAAAATACCGACCGTTGTCCATACATCCGTCATTAAATGTTTGCCATCAGATTCGAGTGTAATTGAATTGCGCCGTTTCCCCACTTTTATCAAAATAAACGCAACAATTAAGTTAATAACAGAAGCTAAAACAGAAATAGCAATCCCAATATCAAGTTGTTGTAAAGGTTGTGGATGTTTCAAACGTCCCCAAGCTGTAATTATGATACTTACAGCGGCGAGCAAAATCATTACGCCTTCTGCACCACTTGAAAAGTATTCTACTTTTTCATGACCATAAGGGTGTTTTTCGTCGGGTGGTTTTGCCGCGATATATAACACGATTAACATAATAATGGCGGCAACTAAATTGATGACAGATTCAAGTGCGTCTGATAATAAGCCAACAGAATCAGTCAACCAATAAGCATAACTTTTAAGTGCAATAGTTGATATTGCCGCAAAAATTGACAGCCAACCATAAAGCATCAATGATTTTTGTTTAATTGCCATAAATTCTCATAACACTAAAATTCAAAATATATTCGGATGGCGTAAATATAGCGACTAGAAATCTGACCATTAGTTAGAATTCGACGTGCATTTTTACACTGTAAATATCAACAGGACCTCTATCAGCATTGAAAGCAGGATTTGCAAGTAATTGATAATCGCCAGTCACCCAAAGAGAACTAAGTAAATTCAAACTGTAAAACACATTAAATGCACGCTCTGGACTATAATTTATTTTGCCATCACCAATAAAACCATCTACTCCGCCCATGCTAAGATATTTTGCGTGTTGCTTGGAAATCCAGCTTTGAGCATAACCCACACCTAATTGGTCTTTATCTCGCCCCCAACGCATACCATTTGCCAGTGCACCGAAAGAAATCGACCTATCTGCGGAGGTATAAGCAAAAACTTCTGTTTTACCATCCGAATACATTCCTCTGAAAAATAAACCCACATCGTCTGTAACTTGCTGCTCTAAATTGATGCCAATACCTATTTTGTTTTGAGGTCTACGCGCCCAACATAAATCAGGCGCGACTGCATTTTCAGAATCATAATGATAGCTTGTACAAGCTGCCGCGTTTTTAGAGGAATCATTTTGAAATGCCGCAATGGCTTCATCAAAACGCCCCGTGTTTAAGTGATTTCGATAACCTAATAAACGCACTGCGCCATCTCGATCGAATAATTTGTGGTGGTGTTCGATTTCGACTTGATCACCATAGTATTTGAAAATGCGGTAATCAATCGGCAAATCATTCGGATTTGTGGGCGGCGTAATGCGTCCGAAACGAATTGCCCAATCATCATGAAAATATTCAACAACGCCACCAAAGCTGTAACCACGCGCATCAGAAGCAAAATCGTAGGCAGTATGTGTCATAAATCCCATATTCATAAACTGTCTACGCAAATCGCCCGAGTACGAGTTTTTATCAAAAAAATCCAAAATACTAAAACCACCCACACGAAACGTTAAACGTCTACTATCGACGGTACTGCCTAATTGCATGGGCGCAGAATCTAAGTGAATCTTGTCGCCACCTAAATTGATGGTTTGTTTAAGATACGCTCTTGAACGGTAGACAATCGGTAATTTCCCACCGTTTTTTTGTAATTCAAAATCGTTAATTAAACCGCCAATACCTTTCAAATTTGAAAAAGGAGATTCTGCAATACTTTCGGGTGCTGCGTAAATTTCACCACCATCCCAAAATGTTTTTAATCCGAAATACAAATCACCTGATCCTGTATAACCATAATCTTGATTGGGTGCTAAAGAGCTATTGCTACCATTCAAATTCGTATATGGCGCATTAAAACTGCCATGCCAATAAGAGATGTAGTTGATTTGTCCATACATATTCCACGATTCGTTTTCAATATCATGTAGACCTTTTTCCGCCAGCAGATTCATGAGACTAAACTGGGTGTCTTTTTTAGCTGTTTCTTTTTCAAATTCAATTTCTTCAGTGGCATAAGTGTTGTTATACACAGAGAAAAACAAAAAAAATGGCAAAGAAAATTTTAATAAGTTCATAAGTAAGTAAGTTAAGCAATTTTTGTTACGGATTGTAACTGCTAGATTTGACACACTTATGACTATTACTATTGAAACAATCGTCCAATATCCATGAACATCGCGATAGACATCAGCAAACTCAATAATACGATACCGATTTTTTGAAAAAAGAGCTGAATTTTTTCCGACACAGGCGAGCCTTTTAAACCCTCAAGCGCGAAGAAAAACAAATGTCCTCCGTCTAAAATGGGAATGGGCAATAAATTCAACACCCCCAAACTCACGCTAATCAGCCCCATAAATTTTAGAAAATGCACTACGCCCATTTCAGCAGATTGCCCCGCATATTGTGCAATGCTAATTGGACCACTCAAATTTTCGAGTGACGCTTTACCGACAAACATTTGCCCCATCATTTTAAGCGTCGAAGTCGAATAAAAATAAGTGGTTTTAAAGGCTTGTGGAATCGCTGCAAATGGTGACAGTGAATAATTGACTTGAAATGATTTCAACAGATTTTCAGGAATTTTCACGGACGCGCCAATTTTTCCGTCAGCATTTGGCGTAAGCGTCAACGTCGTTTGTATGCCGTCACGTTCGATTAAAATTTGTAAGGCTTGATTTGGATTTTTTTTGATAATTTCAACCCATTGTTGCCAATCTTTCACTGCTATTTCATTAGCGCGGAGAATTAAATCGCCTTCTTTAAAATTTGCCAATTTTGCAGCACCGCTGTCCAGAACATTGCCAATAATGGGTTTTAACGTAGGTGAAAATAATTTAAACCCTAATTTCGCGTAAAGCTCATCAGGTGTTTTTGTTTCGCTAGTGTCAATATGCAAGGTTTTCGTGGTTTGCTCATCGTCTTGATTTTTCACTTTGACTGCAATGTTTCCATTACCTTCTAATGCTGTTGAAATAACTAAAGACATTGCGTGCATAAATGTTGGCGTAGGTTCGTCATTAACAAAAAGTATTTCGTCACCTTCCAAAAAACCTGCATTTGCTGCGAGAGATTGCGCCGCAGGCTGTCCTAAAATGGGCTTAATTCCTACTTCACCAATAACCAACACACTCCAAAATAACGCAACAGCTAACACTAAATTAAAAATTGGACCAGCAGCAACAATGGCTGTGCGAGCCAAAAGTGGTTGACGATTAAATGCAACAGCTAAATCTTCTTTGCTAACTTCGCCTTCGCGTTCGTCAACCATTTTGACATAGCCACCAAGCGGAATTAACGATAAAACATATTCCGTTGAATTTGAATTTTTCTGATAACGCCAAAGCACTTTGCCAAAACCAATTGAAAAACGAATCACTTTTACACCCGATTTTCGTGCTACCCAAAAATGCCCGAATTCATGCACCGCAACCAAAACGCCAATTGCTATAATGAAATAAAACAGTGTGTGTAAAAAATTCATTAGTTCGCCAAATTTTGAATTGCTTGATTTGCGATAACTCGCGCCTTGCTATCCATTTCTAAAATTTTTTCCAAACTGTCGCCTTTTTGCACGGGAATTGTCTGCATCGTTTTTTCAATCACAACAGGAATATCGGTAAAACGAATTTGCTCATTTAAAAACGCTTCAACGGCAATTTCATTCGCCGCATTCAAAACTGTCGGCATTGTCCCGCCTGCGGTAATGGCTTCATAAGCAAGACGCAAACATGGAAAACGTTGCAAATCCGCAGGTTCAAAATCCATGTGTTTGACGGCAAAAATATCGAGCGGCGATGCACCCGATTCAAAACGTTCGGGATATGCGAGCGCATGAGCAATTGGAATTCGCATATCAGGGCAACCCATTTGTGCTAAAACTGTGCCATCAACGTAATCGACCATCGAATGAATCACGCTTTGCGGATGCAATACAACTTGGATTTGTTCTGGCTTCATGTTGAACAACAAACAGGCTTCAATCATTTCTAAGCCTTTATTCATCATGGTTGCAGAATCGACTGAGATTTTTTTACCCATATCCCAATTCGGATGCGCGACGGCTTGTTCTGGCGTAACGCTCGGCAATTCATCTAACGGTTT
>CAIVBX010000021.1 GCA_903904275.1 uncultured Pseudomonadota bacterium | reverse complement strand
TGGCGGTGATAGAGGCGGCAGACGACCAAAAGCAAACTATCAAACAAAAATGTTTCGTGCTGACGTGCGATTGAGTGGAATTATTGAGGCATTAAAAGAAAAGCTGAAAAGTGGCGCGATTAACGACGAGGATTTAAAAACCTTTGAAGAATTAGTCGCCTAACGCTCAAATTTTGGGCAAAAAAAAAGCCCTGCGAGCAGCGAACTCCAACGGGCTTTTTAATCACTATCTGTGCAGATAATGGAACTTAGAAATGGATAATATCACCAAATTCCCACCGCTTCACCTGTTACCCGAAAAAAACGCGCCAAAATTTAACGATTTTGAGAGCGTAACAAGGGTAACAAAAACGAAAATGTTACGTTTGTTACGCCTGAAATGAAATTCCCAGTGATGTCATTTGATGACCTTATCGCCACCGAATACAAACCGAATTGGCTGGTTAAATGTTAATAGAAAAAGAAAATTTAGGTTTAATTTTTGGTTCTCCCGCCAGCGGAAAATCGTTGTTGGTGCAAGATATGGCGTTTTGTATTGCCGCAGGCTTGCCATTTCACGGTAAAGAAACTACGCAAGGCAACGTTTTATATATCGCTGGCGAAGGTTTTAGCGGTTTGAAAAAACGCTTTATGGCGTTATCACAAGAATACGGCTACCTAGCGAAAGGGCTTTATTTTTCTAAACAACCCGCCGCATTGATGGATAAACAAAACGCGCTTGATGTCGCCGAAACCGTGAAAGCCATTGGTAACGTGTCGCTAATTGTTATTGATACGTTGCACCGCAACATGGGCGCAGGTGATGAAAATTCGAGCCGTGACTGGGGCGAATTTCAAAACAACATCGACAACTATTTACGACCATTGGCGCGGCGGTTCTTATCGTTCAC
Organism: uncultured Pseudomonadota bacterium; assembly: GCA_903904275.1. Classification (GTDB taxonomy): domain Bacteria; phylum Pseudomonadota; class Gammaproteobacteria; order Methylococcales; family Methylomonadaceae; genus UBA10906. The sequence continues at coordinate 2,032 of CAIVBX010000021.1, read as the reverse complement.
CACAGTGGACACAATGAAACTGGACGCTCACGCGGTTCTAGTTCAATCCGTGGCAGCATGGATGTTGAATTTTCAGTCACGAAAAATGGCGATAACGTCATTATGACCAACACCAAGATGAAGGACTTTGAACAACCTAAACCAATGGCTTTCAACCTTAAACAAGTCCAAATTGATGATGATTATTCGAGCGTTGTTTTGGAATCTACCGAATACATAGCGCGACAAAATCAAGCCAAACGCATGAGCAGTAACGATCAGAAAGTGTTAGAAGCACTGCGAAAAGTAATCGTAACAAATATCGTAACGCCGCCTGTTACGGTTAAAGAATTATTCAAAGATAGCCCTGAAAACATACCGCGAGCCGTTGTTACGCTTGGACAGTGGCGCGAATTGGCTTACTCCGTTATAGGCGAGTTTTACATTAGGTTAGTTAAAGCGTAAGATTAAAAATATTTAAGATATGGAGTAGAAAATGTCAATTAGTAAAATAAGAAGTTTAGCCATATTTTTAATGGCATTTGGCGCGACATTTAATGCTAAAGCAGCAGCAGACCCAACAACATATCTTATAGGGTGTTTTGACGGAGGAGGAGCAGGAACAATACCAGACGAGATAGGAGGACATAATGGTGCTTTTCCAGTCACTCTTCCAAAAGAAGCGACAGGTTCATGTTTAACAATTTTGGGAACATCAATGGGGGTATCTAATTCATATTCTCATGCTACTAATAATAGCGCAGGAAAAGCAAGCGTACAAAACATGAATTTTTCTACATACGTCGGGATAGCGTCTCCAGCATTATTTGTAGCTTCAGCTGCGAGCTATAAGATAGATACTTTTCGGTTGATTCAATTCCAAGGAAGCAAGTTACTAGAAGTTATAGAGCTAAAAAATGTAGTAATCACTTCTTTGGAAGCAACAGGACAAGACGGCAATAGATTTACACAAACATTTACACTGGATTTTGATAGAATATCATATCAAGTTAATCCTTCTGGAACTAACGTAAAAGCAACAGGTTGGGACTTGAAAACGAACACTAAAATCTAAGCGAGGCTAGGATGAGCGACTGCGCCCGATTGGTTGGAATACGTTTTGAAAATTTGCGGCTACCGTGTCAAACACCGCACTGTTACACACGTTTTGCTGTACTGGTTGGCAGGAATCGCATTTTTTAAACTCGTGATTGACTGGCACAGCATAGGTTTAGGCTTTGCAATCGGCGGTCGCGTTCACTAAATTTCACTACTTTAGAGATTGATTTGCGTAAATGTGCCTATTTTAGAAATTCAAAAGTCAGGTTTTATCAGGTTTTCAAACCTTAGAGAAAATTAGAGTTTTTAGGTTTTCAAATCTTAGCAAATGCTATCAATTCACTGTGAATCACGCCCAGTCTAGGTTTTGTTGTGACATCGCACGCGCTACAACATCGTAACCTGTCATTACAATCATGGTTGCTTCGTAGTCGAGTTCGTAGCATTTGTATGCTTGACCGTTTGCACCAGTGTAAGTAATTGATTCGCAAGCAAAGCGCAAATCTGTGCTCTGCATTTTCTCTACAACCACACGAATATCGCGCATTACTTCTTTGTGATTTTTCTCAGTCAAAGCTGCAATTTCAGTTGAAAGCATGGTTTTCAAAACGATGAAGTGAATGCAGTTAATGCGCGGGAGCTTTGGGGTAAGTTGGGAAGTAAACAGGATTTTTCGACTTGGATTAAAGCCAAAATTGAAAAGTATGAATTCGTTGAAGGCGTTGATTACCTGCTCCATAAATTTATGGAGCAGCTCCCAAGTGGTGCAAAATCTAAAATCGACTACTTCATCTCGCTAGATATGGCTAAAGAGTTGTCTATGGTCGAAAACAACGCACAAGGAAAAATTGCCCGTCGTTACTTCATTGATAACTTTATCAATCGACTTTCACCACGCACACGGATGAAACAATCGTGATGAAGCTAACCCGCTATCCAAGGCTTTTCCCTCGGACGGCGGGTTAGACTACGCTTTTTAGGGCTATACTTACTT
>CAIVBX010000020.1 GCA_903904275.1 uncultured Pseudomonadota bacterium | reverse complement strand
CCTCTGACCTCAGCCTCCGGAGGGCTGCGCTCTATCCAGCTGAGCTACGGGCGCGTTTTGAAGTTGGGCATTTTAAACGAAGAACCTAATAATTACGACTACAATGTGCAATTATCACATTTTTAACCTAAATCGCTTTTAGAGCGTGTGTTATATTAACTCTTAGTTTATTTCATTATTTTAAAAGAGATTTTTACATGAGTTTTAAAGCCCTAGGCTTAAACGACGAATTATTAACTGCCGTCGAAAATCAAGGTTACACCACGCCAACACCTGTTCAAAAACAAGCTATCCCCCACATTTTAGCAGGTAAAGACGTTTTAGCTGGCGCACAAACAGGCACAGGCAAAACCGCTGGTTTTACATTGCCATTATTGCAACGTTTAATGGAAAATCACGACCCACATCAAAAACCGCGTCGCATTCGTGCGTTAATTCTTGTTCCAACTCGTGAACTTGCTGCACAAGTTTTTGAAAGTATTAAAACCTATGGCGCAAATTTGCCTTTAGTGACCGAAGTCGTTATCGGTGGCGCGAGTATCAATATGCAAATTCGTCAATTGCAACGCGGTTGCGATATTTTGGTTGCAACAACGGGACGTTTATGTGACCACATCAATGAACGACATGCGAATTTGAAAAATGTTGAAATTTTGGTTTTAGACGAAGCTGACAGAATGCTTGATATGGGATTTTTGCCTGATATTCGCCGTATTTCAAGAAATTTACCGAAAAATCGTCAAACCTTGTTTTTCTCTGCAACCTATTCGGCACCGATTAAAGCACTTGCCGCACAATTGTTAATCAATCCAATTACGGTTGAAGTCGCAAAACCAAATATTACATCTGACAACGTGTCTGAACTCGTTTACCCGATTCAAAAAGAAAACAAACGCGCTCTACTTTCATATTTAATTGGCTCAAACAATTGGCAACAAGTTTTAGTTTTTGTACGAACAAAACATGGTGCAGACCGTTTAGAAAAGCAGTTAATTATGGATGGCATTCGCAGCGCGGCGTTGCATGGTGATAAGTCACAAGGCGCACGAACTAAAGCTTTAGATTATTTCAAAAATGGCAAAGTGGCTGTTTTAGTGGCGACAGATATTGCTGCGCGTGGTTTAGATATTGATACCTTGCCACACGTTGTGAATTATGATTTGCCGCAAGTTCCTGAAGATTACATCCATCGAATTGGTCGAACAGGTCGTGCTGGTGCGAAAGGTCACGCGATTTCGCTCGTTTCGGAAGAAGAAGCACACTTACTTGGTGATATTGAAAAATTGTTGAAACGTCATTTGGCGCAAGTCGAAGATACAGGCTATCCAAACGTTTCATTAAACACAATGGCAGCAGCTCCGAAAAAGAAACCGGCACAACCTGCTGTTCAAAAAGAAGGCGCGAAAAAAGATTTTCGGCATTCAAAGCCTGGTGAAAAGAAAAGTTATGTAACACGCAACAAACCTACGGATTCGCGTTCAAAACCACAAGGTTCACGCAGCAGAAGTCGTTAAAGTTCAAATTGTTTAAATCCTCAATATGAATTCAAAATCTAATTATTTTTTAAAAGGCGCAGGCTTGGGGTTGCGTCGTTCGTTTTTAAACGAATTTCTACAAACACCACAATCTGACGTAGATTTTTTTGAAATCGCGCCCGAGAATTGGATAACGATTGGCGGCAAATTTGGCAAACAGTTTCGTGCGATGACAGAACAGCACAAATTTGTTTGTCATGGATTGTCGTTATCACTTGGCAGTACCGACCCGCTTGATGAAGCATTTGTACTGCAAATCAAAAATTTTATGCAACAACACGGAATTGAACATTACAGCGAACATTTAAGTTATTGTTCACATAACGGGCATTTGTACGATTTGATGCCGATTCCTTTTACACAAGAAGCCGTAAAACATGTGGCGACACGAATTAAGCGTGTTCAAGAAATTTTAGAACGTAAAATTGCCATCGAAAATGTATCGTATTACACATTTTTAGGTGCTGAAATGACCGAAATCGATTTTTTCAATGCGGTGGTCAATGAAGCCGATTGTGACGTGCTACTTGATGTCAATAACATTTACGTCAACAGCGTCAATCATCATTATGATGCGTTGGAATTTTTAAACGCGATGCCTGTTGAACGGATTACTTACGCGCATATTGCAGGGCATTACAAAGAAGCCGATGATTTTTTAGTCGATACGCATGGTGCGCCAATTATTGCCCCCGTTTGGAAATTATTACAGCACGCTTACCAGCGTTTTGGCGTTTTTCCGACTTTGTTGGAACGTGATTTTAATTTACCCTCTATTTCTGAATTAGTTGCCGAAGTAAAACAAATTAAAAAATTCCAAACGGAGGCAAAATGAATTTTCAAAATCATCAAGCCACATTTGCCGCATACATTCGCAATCCCGAAAAAAATACGATGCCAACAGGCGTAAAACCTGAGCGAATGACAATGTACCGCGAATTGTTTTTCAATAATATCGACGGTTTTTTAACCTCAACATTTCCTGTTTTATACCGTTTATTGCCGTCAGAAAATTGGACAAATTTAGTACAAAATTTTTTTGAAAATCATGTTTGTAAAACGCCACATTTTTCTGAAATCTCAGAAGAATTTTTAGCTTATTTACAAAATGAACGAAAAAATTCAAACGATTTGCCATTTTTGTTTGAATTAGCCCATTACGAATGGGTGGAAATGGCGTTGTCGATTAGTCACGAAAAAGTTGAATTATTACCTATTGAAAATGTAACGACAGCAAAATTAAAATTGTCACCACTAGCGTGTGTTTTGGCTTATCAATTTCCCGTTCAAAAAATTTGTGCTGAATTTATTCCGCAACAAAGTGAACAACCTACATTTTTGACCGTTTATCGAAACGAAAATGACATCGTTCAATTTTTGGAAATTACACCGCTTACATTTCAATTATTGCAATTGATTGAAAATTTGCCTGAAAAAATGGCAAACGACTATTTTGCTGAATTGGAACATTTTGCGCCGCTAATTTTGGTTGAAATTTTAGAAAAAAAAGGATTTGAAATTGTGACTGATTTTGTAAAACGAGGTGTGTTAATAGCGGCTTGAAATTAGGCGCAAATCGATTTGCGCCTAAATTTTACAGGCAATTTATTCTTGATTTGCCGAGGCTTTGAAGCTGCCTTTGATGCTTGAGAACATTTCTTTTAAACCGCTAAACAAATTTGTAACATTCAACGGTTCTTTCAACATGAAACGATTACGAACTACTGCAACCGCTAAAAAGCCTGCAATTTGTGGTAATAATTCAAAAATTAACGATTCTAAAACACCGCCAAAACCTTGAAAATCACCTTCGTTTTTACGGTCTGCACCATTGACAGATTCGTAATTTGCACCACCTTCGCTACTTCTTAGTGATTCAAGCAACGTAATATCAAATTCAACTAATAAAAATTGAACGACAAAAAATAAAACTGCTGTGCCAGCAACCCAATAAAACAAATTGTTGACCTTTGCGCGTGCTGCCGACTGGTAAACCCAGATGGCAACAAAAATCATAAAAATTCCACCGATCATTGTTATACCCCTACCCTTTCAAATTATTATTTTTTTGTTAAGAAAAGAAACAGATTTGTACATTTTAAAATCATGTCAGAGCCTTCTCGTTGAACTACCGAGCAAGATTCATATTTTTCGCGTCCAGGTGAAAGCTGTTTTTTAATTAAACCCTCTTCGACGCTATATTTCACAACAACTGTCATTTCTTTTGTTCGACCGAGTGAATCTGTTGAAACCGCTGTCAACGTGCCATCATTTTTGAAATCCCACGCGCTTTTGATTAACTTTTTTTCACCATCGAGTTTCAGAGCTTCGGCTGTAACATTCCAGTTACCTAAAATTTCACTGTTGTCTTTTAAGGCGACATCGGCATGAGCCATTGACGCAAATAAAAGTGCTGTGAGAGATACATTTTTAACGCAATTTATTATTCTCATTTTTACTCCCCCTGATTGATGTTTGAATGCAAATGTAGCGATTCGGATTATATCACTATTGAATGTCTAGCTTTAAATTTTAGGGTATGAAAACACGCAACAAGCCTTGACATTCATGGATTCTAACGTATTATGCACATTCGGTTTATGCTATTTTTTAGCGTATTTTTAAAACAAAAAATTATTAGGAGAATGCAATGGGTGCAATTTTAGACGTAACAGAAATGTTGAAAACACCAGTAGGCGCAACAATTGGTTTAGCTGTCGCGGCAGTAGGTTATTTCTTCGTAAAATGGGTTTTTGCTGAAACTCCAGAAGACAAAGCATAATCCTTAGACTTTCTGTCTATCGTAAAAGGTCGCAACAAATCCTGTTGCGACCTTTTTTTTGTCAAAAATTTCATTAGCTTAATTTGTTTAAGGTTACTTTTATGTATTCTTATCTCTCTTCTAAATTTCTTGCCTTATTGAATAAACAAGTACCTGCGACAGGTCTAGGTTTATTTCGCATTGGTTATGGTTTAATTGCGTTACAAGAAATTTGTTTTTTGTTGTATTTCAATCATTTAATTTTTGATCCCATTCCGTATTTGGATGTTGAATTTCCTATGATTCCTGCATTTTTAGGATTTTGGGCAATTATCGCGATTTGCGTCACGCTAGGTTATCGCTATCAAACAACGATGTTGCTTAATTACGCACTGTGGATTTTGTTTGTGAATTTCACACCAATGCAGCGCGATTTCGACGGCGGTTTTGATACATTCATGATTGGAGCAGGATTTTTTCTGCTTTTTATGCCTGCTGATAGGGCGTTTTCAATTGATAATTTGCGTTACAAATTAAGTAATCCTTTTAAACATTACGAAAATTATCCAAAACAAACCGTTACCGTGCTTGCTTATTTACTGCCTGTTTTGATTTGTTTAGGTTTTCTTTATTTCGATTCTGCCGTTCACAAAATGTTCGCACCGCATTGGCGAAACGGTTTAGGAACGTGGCTTCCAGCAACACAACCATATTATGTTTCTGCGCTGGATATGTCTGTTTTGCTGAACCAAAAATGGTTTGAAAATGCGTTTAGTTACACCATTTTGGTTTTTCAATTCAGCTTTCCCTTTTTCTTTTGGCATCGTCACGCGCGTATTGCATATTTATTGATTGGAATGTCATTGCATTTAGGCATTACGTTGTCATTCAACATTTATCCATTTGGTTTAGGAATGTTGTGCTTTTATTTGTTGATGATTCCTTTTGCATGGTGGCGGGCAATTGGTCATTTTATGATCGCAAAAGAACCTGTTTTAACGGTTTTTTATGATAAACAATGTCCGCTTTGTAATCGTACTGTTTTGATTTTAAATCATTTTGATATTTTCAAACGCATTGATTTTAAAGATGCCCAAAATAATGCGACTTATTTTCCAGAGCTGTCTTCAATTGAACTTGAAACACTTTTAACCGATTTATATGCTGTTGATAAATTGGGAAATGTGTATGCTGGCGTGCAAACATATTCGCAAATTTTGCAAAAAATGGGATATTTAAAACCGATTGGAATTTTACTCTCGTTGCCGATTATTAAATCCATTGCAGAAAAAAAATATCGTGCTATTGCTGATACGCGCGTGCGTTGTGATGAGACATGTTTGGTTGTTACACAGCTTCAAAATAATACTTGGTACACAAAATTATTTGAACACGCTTTTTCAAAAAAACCGAAATCGTTCACCCGAAAATTCATTAAATTATTGTCGTTGTTTTTGATTTTACAACTCAATAGTACGATTCATTTCGGATTGATTTATCGTTTTAAATTACATAATCCATTGCTTACGCCTTTAGCTCAAGCAAGTGATGCGATTGTTTTATGGTCAACGACATTTGTAGGCATCGTGCCGCACGCATTGTATTTACATGACCATTTCTCAGGTTATGACCACATTTTGGCAATTACTTATACCGATAAGAATGGGCAAGAAAAATGGTTGCCTTTTATCAATGAACAAGGTCGAATGCTTGCGCCAAATTGGGGACGAGTGCATTCGATGTGGGCAAATATCGCGGTTACACCAAACATTGATAATTGGCGTTTGAAAAAGTTGATGACGAAAGTAATTGCATTTTATGGCGTGAATTTGGGATTAGATTTGAATCAAACAACATTTCACATTCAGATGAAAAAAATTCGTGCGCCTGATGTTTGGGAAAATGATTTATTGCATAAAAACCTAGCTGGTACATGGGAAATCATTGGCTCTGCAATCTGGGAAAATAAAACGATTAAAATTGATTTACCTACGGATATTAACGCGCTGTAATTTAAGCTAAAGTGTTCGACCGTTTATTATTGCATTGCCAAAATAGTCATGGTATAAATTGCGCCGTGCCTAGAAATTGGCGCAAAAATAATTAAAAATAACTTGGAGGATTTCATCATGAAAAAATTAGCTTCTGTTTTAGCTTTAGCGTTAATGATTGTTGGTTTAACTGGTTGCATCGATGATCAAGACGGTACAAAACAAAAAGTTTCTAGCTCAATTTCTTTATAAGAATTGACTAAAACTAATTAGCTGTTAGAGCTTTCAGAAAACCCAGCATTTTTGCTGGGTTTTTTGGTTTTTGGGGTTTGTGTTTTTTTATAAAATATAGCAAACTTAAAAATCAAGAGAACAAATATAAATCTTAGGAGTTAGTAGCAATGAGTGAATTAGGTGCAGAACAATTGGGACTTCACAGCGTTGGTCAGGTTTTTCATAATTTAAATTATGATGACCTTTTCAATCATGAAGTCGCTAATAAAGAGGGACAAGTATTGACCAACAACACGATGACTGTCGATACAGGGAAATTCACTGGTCGCTCGCCGAAAGATAAATTTTTTGTACAACAAGAACCGTCAAATTCACACATTGCATGGGGCAGCGTAAATAAGCCTGTTTCAGCTGAAATTTTTGACGAATTATATGCCGACGTAATTGATTATTTATCGGGTAAAGATATTTATGTCACAGACGGTTACAGCGGCGCACACTCTAATACACGTCGTTCAGTTCGTTTTATTACTGAATTTGCGTGGCAATCGCATTTTGTAAAAAATATGTTTATTCGCCCAAATGAAACCGATTTAGCGAATTTTGAACCGAATTTTCGCGTTTATAACGCCAGCCATTTCACCAATGAAAAATGGGAAAAACACGGATTAAATTCAGAAGTATTTTGCATTTTTAACGTCGAAAAAAATGTCGCTATCATCGGCGGTACTTGGTACGGTGGTGAAATGAAAAAAGGCATTTTCACCATGATGAATTACTGGTTGCCGCTTGAAGGTATTTTATCAATGCACTGTAGCGCAAACGTTGGCAAAGATGGCGATGTGGCATTATTTTTTGGTTTATCTGGTACAGGAAAAACCACACTTTCAACTGACGCACACCGTAAGTTAATTGGCGATGATGAACACGGTTGGGATGATAAAGGGGTTTTCAATTTTGAAGGCGGCTGTTACGCGAAATGTATCGGTTTAGCGCAAGAAAGCGAACCTGAAATTTTTGCCGCAATTCGTCGTGATGCGTTGCTTGAAAATGTCGTTTATGACGCAAATAATGTTCCCGATTACAACGATGGTTCAAAAACCGAAAATACGCGCGTTTCCTATCCAATTGAACACATTGAAAATCACGAGCCAAGTTTAGGCGCAGGAATGCCGCAAAACATCATTTTCTTAACCTGTGATGCGTTTGGTGTGTTGCCACCTGTTTCAAAATTGTCAAAAGAACAAGCGATGTATTATTTTTTGTCAGGTTATACCGCGAAAGTAGCAGGTACAGAACGCGGTGTCACTGAGCCACAAGCGACATTCTCAGCGTGTTTTGGTGAAGCATTTTTACCGTTACATCCAACCGTTTATGCCACATTACTCGGCAAAAAAATGGAACAACATGGCGTAAATGCGTATTTAGTCAACACAGGTTGGACAGGTGGTGGTTATGGCGTTGGCAATCGTATGAGCATTAAAGGTACTCGCGCTTGTGTGAATGCAATTTTAGATGGCAGCATCAATCATTCTGAATTTGAAAAAATGGATTTCTTTAATTTAACCATTCCAAAAACATTGGAAGGTGTTGAAACAAATTTATTAAATCCACGAAATGCGTGGGAAAACAAAACGAATTTTGATGAAACTGCTCAAAAATTGGCAGGTATGTTTATTGCAAATTTCAAAAAATACACGAATGCCAACAATGACTTTGATTTCACGCAAGCGGGTCCTCAAATTTAATGTTGTGTAACTAAAAAAGGGCTTCACATTTTGTGAAGCCCTTTTTTTATTGCTGATTGCCTAAAAATAATCGATAAGCAGGATTATCGGTTTCTTCCTGAAAACAAAAATCCAACGAAGTCAAACAAGTTTCAAACGCCAATTTTTGAGTAGATTCAAGTTGTAATCCCATCAATACTTTGCCAAACGCCGCACCATGATTGCGATAATGAAATAAACTGATATTCCAACGCCCATTTAACTGCGTTAAGAAATTCAATAACGCGCTAGGACGCTCTGGGAATTCAACGCTATAAATCACTTCGTTTAACTCACACGGCGCATGACCTCCAACCATGTAACGGATATGTTCTTTAGCTAAATCATTTTGGGTCATATCAACAACTGTAAATTTTTTAGCCCTTAACGACAAAACAAGCGTTTCAGGGTCATAAGAATGTCCACTGGTTGAAATACCTACAAATACTTGAGCATTAGTTCTGTCAAAATAACGGTAATTAAATTCGGTGATATTACGTCCGTTTAATAATTTACAAAATTCTAAAAAACTGCCTGCCACTTCAGGAATGGTAACAGCTAATAAAATTTCCCGATGTTCGCCAACTTGTGCGCGTTCAGCAACGTAACGCAAACGGTCAAAATTGACATTTGCACCGCTATCGACAGCGATCAACGTTTGACCTATTACATTTTTCTGTTCAATGTATTTTTTCAATCCCGCTGTTGCCAACGCGCCAGCAGGTTCTGCGATTGAACGTGTATCATCGAAAATATCTTTAATCGCTGCACAAATTTCGTCTGTCGAAACAGTAATCACTTCGTCAACGTATTTTTGCGCCAAGGCAAAGGTTTTTTCGCCAATTTGTTTAACGGCCACACCGTCAGCAAATAATCCCACTTGCTCTAAAACAACACGTTCACCTGCTTTTAAGGCTTGATTTAAACAATCTGAATCGTCAGGTTCAACGCCGATAATTTTAATTTCGGGTCGAACAAATTTTGCATAAACTGCCATTCCTGCAATTAAACCACCACCACCAACAGGCACAAAAATCGCGTCTATTTTTTGGGTATATTGCCGCAAAATTTCCATTGCAACTGTTCCCTGCCCTGCAATCACGTCTTCGTCATCGTAAGGATGCACAAAAACACGACCTGATTTTTTTGCCAATTCATAAGCGTGTGCATAAGATTCACTATAAGAATCGCCAAACAAAACGATTTCTGCGCCCATATTTTTTACAGATTGGCTTTTTATTTCTGGCGTTGTGGTTGGCATTACGATTAAAGCGTTAATTCCCAAACGTTGTGCAGATAGCGCGACACCTTGTGCATGATTTCCTGCTGACGCGGCAATGACACCACATTTTTTTTCATTTTCACTGAGTAACGCCATTTTGTTATACGCGCCACGCAATTTAAACGAAAATACCGATTGCAAATCTTCGCGTTTTAAAAAGATTTGATTTTGAGTTCGAGCTGAAAGCGTTTTGGCAAAATCCAAAGGGGTTTCAATCGCCACGTCATAAACTGACGCGCGTAAAATTTTTTCAATATAACGTAAAGGCATTTTTTATTTAGATTGTGAATGAGATTTTTCAATCAATTTGCTGGTCGAATATCCTTCGACAAACGATAAAATTTTAACTTCGCCGCCATTTGCAATCACGGCTTCACCACCAACAACGTCTTCGGGTTTGTAATCACCACCTTTGACAAGAATATCAGGCAATAATTTTTCATAAAGTCGTTGCGGGGTTTCTTCTGAAAATGCCACAACCCAATCAACACATTCTAACGCCGCTAAAACTGTCATTCGTGCGGATAAATCGTTAATTGGACGCGAATCACCTTTCAGTATTTTGACAGATTCATCTGAATTTACTGCGACGATTAAACGGTCGCCTAAGGCTTTAGCTTGTTGCAAATAAGTAATATGTCCAATATGCAATAAATCAAAACAGCCATTTGTCATGACGATTTTTTCGCCTTGTGCTTTCGCACGACGCATAATGTCTAACATGTCATCTTCTGACAACACGCCAAAGGTATTGCGATGTCTGTGCATTTCGCGTTGAAGTTCAAGTGTTGAAACGGTTGATGTTCCTACTTTTCCAACCACAATGCCTGCGGCTAAATTGGCTAAATACATAGTATTTTTTAATGACAAATCAATCGCCAAACCTAATGCCATGACTGCAATAACTGTATCGCCTGCACCTGTAACATCAAACACATCTTTTGCTTGTGCAGACAAGGAATGTGTTGAATTTGCATCAATCAAGCTCATCCCTGCTTCACCGCGTGTGAGCAACAATGTTTCGATATGTTGTACGGCTAATAAATCGCGTCCTTTTTCAATTAAAGTGTCAATTTCACTATCACCAACAACCGCTTTTAATTCACCTAAATTTGGTGTGATTAAATTCGCGTTTTTATATCGTGAATAATCAGTGCCTTTTGGGTCAACAAGCGTTTTTAAACCTGATTTTTTAGCAATTGAAATGTAATCAGCAACATTTTCTAATGTTCCTTTACCGTAATCTGAAAAAACCACTACATCATTTTTATCAAGATGCGTTTGCAAACTCATCGCTAAATCCGCGTGATTGAAATTCAACGGTGTTTCTTCAAAATCCACACGAATCAATTGTTGATGTTGTGCCATTACCCGCAATTTGCAAATGGTATGCAAATTTTTATCAACAACAAAATCACATTTGACGTTTTCATTTTGTAACAAACGTTGTAATTGTTCGCCTTCGGAATCGTCACCAATTACGCCGATTAACGTCACATTTCCACCCAGTTTTGCAATGTTTAACGCGACGTTTGCCGCACCACCGACACGCTCTTCAATGGTTTTCACTTTTACAACTGGTACAGGTGCTTCAGGCGAAATGCGCGTTGCTTGCCCAGACCAATAACGGTCAAGCATGACATCACCAATGACTAAAATTCGCGCTGTCGAAAAATCAGGCAGATTCGCTAACATTTAAATTTTCCTCAACGACACCACACCAGTAATGTCCAATTAAAATATGGGTTTCTTGAATCCGTGCCGTAATTTTTGACGGCACAGTAATTAAATTTGTCGCAAATTCCGCTAACGCGCCACCATTTTCACCTGTTAAAGCAATGACGTTTAAATTTTTTGCACGAGCAATTTGCGCGGCTTGAACGATATTTTTGCTATTTCCTGATGTTGAAATCGCAATTAACGTGTCGCCAGCGTTACCTAAGGCTTCAATTTGTCGAGCAAAAACGCTATCAAAATCAAAATCGTTGGCATGTGCCGTTAAAATAGACGTGTCCGTTGTTAGCGCAATGGCAGGTAATGACCGACGTTTTAATTGATAACGCACCACAAATTCTGCCGCGATATGTTGTGCATCTGCGGCACTTCCACCATTGCCACACAATAAAACTTTGTTACCATTTTCAAAGGTTTTTTGTAATAAATTTGCCGCACATTCGATGGATTCCGCGCCATGTCGCGCTAAATCCATCACGGCTATATGTTGCGCGAGTTCGTCGCTAAAGGATTTCACTATAAATTTCTCCACTTAATAGGCGTGCGTTGCATTTTCTTAGGATTCTAGCATAATGCCATTTTACTTATTTTTACGTTTAAATTTTATGAAAATACTTCCTTTAAAAGCCGTCTTTGTTGGTTTAGGTTTAATTAGCGCATTAGTAATGAGCGGTTGTTCAGATGACAAAGCAAAGACAACTAATACCGTTCAAAAAACGTCTACGTCAATTGAAAAAACACCGATTAGTCACACCTTACTTGAAAGCAAAGTCACCGCAAGCGATAAACAAAAGTTTGAAAAAACATTTGAAAATCAATGTGTCAATAGAGAGCTGAAAAACTCAGCAAATCCTGACAATGATAGAGCAAGAGTGAGCAAAGCCTGTGAATGTATCGCGACGTTTATGATGAAAGATTTAACGGCGATTGAAGCTGAAAAATTTTTAACCGAACATGAGAATGCACAATCACTCACCATTAAATATGAAAATGCAGCGTATCATTGTTTGCAAGAAAAAACGCCACCTTCTCCCGCGCATTTGTTTAGCAAACCGTAACTTTCTGCTAATATGACGATTCAAATCACTCTTCTTTTATCCTTTAGAGAATTAAATTATGGCTTTTGTTGTTACAGAAAATTGCATTAAATGTAAGTTCACCGATTGTGTTGATGTTTGTCCTGTGGATTGTTTTCATGTTGGTCCTAATTTTTTAGTTATCGACCCAGACGAATGTATTGATTGCACATTGTGTGAACCAGAATGCCCAGCCAACGCAATTTTTGCTGAAGATGAGTTGCCATCAGGTCAAGAGCATTTTGCAGCATTAAATGCGGACTTAGCAAAATTATGGCCTACCATTACGGAAGTTCAAGATGCGTTACCAGATGCTGATGAATGGAATG
>CAIVBX010000019.1 GCA_903904275.1 uncultured Pseudomonadota bacterium | reverse complement strand
TCTAAATCATGTTCACGCAATAAACGGCGAATTGATGGTGTCAACGGATTGTCAAAATCGTCTATTTCATCGGCAATTTCTGCTACATCACTTTGGATGTCTTTCGGTTCTAAACGCGCTAATAATTCGCCACTTTTCACAATTGCGCCGTCTGTTTTGCAAATTTCGCGCAAAATTCCCGATTCAGGTGCAACCACTTCAAGCGTTACTTTATCCGTTTCTAAATCAACCAAACTGTCATTTTTTAAGACGCTATCGCCAACATTTTTATGCCACGCAATAAGCGTCGCATCACTGACAGATTCAGGAAGATGCGGCACTACAATTTTTAAAGTCATAACGTTCCTTTTGGCTTTTTAACCGTTTTAAATGAAGAAATGGGTTGAGAAGAAATTTTAATGATGATGTGTGTCGTCAGGTGAAACCGCAACAGCTTGAACCGCAACGCCGTATTTATAAACCATTAAACCACCTAAATCTGCGCCACAAATTAAGACACCAGCCAAAATAATCGATAACAAATTGTAAAATCCCCAACTTTCAACAGGTCGGCGCAAACGCCACGCGCTTAATGCAAGTGATAACGCTAAAATTGACATGCCTAATTGCTCATGACGTTCCATGATGTCATGCACATTATGACCATGTGGAATGGTTTCAGCGGCTTGAAATCCTGCAAAAACCGTAAATACAGCAAACACCGTTCCCAAATATAATAAACCGCTAGCAAATTCACGCCATGCCGCGTTTTTCATTGCTGTACCAATAAAATCAACCACGATAAAAGCACTTAAAAAAGCGATAGGAAAATGGACTAATAACGGGTGAATGTTTGCAAGACTGGTAATACCTTCTAAAAAATTTGAACCATTTGACGCGCCACCGTTTGAGGTTAATCCTTCAAAAAAACCTAAAAGTCCCGTCAGCATTTCTAATAATTCATTATGACCGTCAGCGTTGCCGTGAACAGAAAAAGATAAATAATTCATAAAATCTCAATGTGTTAAAAAATAAAAAAAGCAATTCCAAAACAAGTGCTTTTCCCGTGTTATCTCACTATAGGTTATCATGATAAGCACGCTTGATAACGTTACAACCATGGATTTTGAATAGCTTACTTAATTAAAAACATAATGAAAAATATCGAATATATTAAAAAACCTGAACAACTCGACGATTTATGCCAACGCATTGAAAATGCCTCTTGGATTGCTGTAGATACCGAATTTTTACGCGAAAAAACGTACTATCCAAAATTTTGCTTATTGCAATTAGCGACTCCCGAATGGGTGGCATGCGTTGACCCGATTGCAATAAACGATTTGAGCAAATTATTTAAAGCGATTTATAACCCAAATGTGACAAAAGTTTTTCATTCTTGCCGTCAAGATTTAGAAATTTTTTATCAACTAACAGGCAAATTACCTGCGCCTATTTTTGATACACAAATTGCCGCGCCATTATTGGGATTTACCGAAAATACAGGTTATGCCATGTTGGTTTCTACTTTTTTGAATATCAATTTGAATAAAGCACATACTCGCGCCGATTGGAGTGCGCGTCCGTTAAGCCACGATGAAATTCAATATGCCGCCGACGATGTGATTTATTTGTGCAAAATTTATCAAAAAATGGTCAAGCAATTAACGGATTTAAACCGAATAGATTGGTTACATGATGATTTTTTGGCGTTGTTAAATGTAGAGCAATATGAAACAAAACCTGAAAATGCGTGGTTGCGAATTAAAGGAAAAAGTAAATTAACAGGTAAGCAATTATCGATTATTCAAGTAATTTCCGAATGGCGCGAACGGATTGCACAAAAAGAAAATCGTCCAAAAAATTGGCTTTTGCGTGATGAACAATTGTTTGATTTTGCAAAGTTGCAACCTGAAACGATTGATGCGCTGTTAAAAGTTCGCGGGTTAAATGACCGAACTGCAAATTATCATGGCAAAGAATTATGTGCGCTGATTAAAGCGGCAAAAAATGCCGCGCCAATTCCTATGCCTGAATT
>CAIVBX010000018.1 GCA_903904275.1 uncultured Pseudomonadota bacterium | reverse complement strand
ACGTTTCGCGGAGTGCTTTTTCATAATCACCTATGAATTGATTTGCAGGTTTGCCTGTTAAAACGGCTTTTTTGCCAACTTCGGTGGTGGTTGGCAACGGTGCAAACAGCATCTTTGAATCTAAAATTAGCTGTTCTTGTTCACTCAATGATTCAAGTTCAGCCAGCAGCAAGTCTTGATTTAAAGCCGATAACGCATCCACCATAATCACAATGACTAAATAATTTGCTTGTAAAAATTCAGTGATTTTTTGATGACACTGTTGCCAATTCGATGTGGAAAGTGAAATTCGTGCTGATTGTGACAGTAGATAATCCGTAAAGCTGCCGTTAATGGTTTCGTCTAATTTTTGCTTGTACAAAAACGCATGGCGGCAATACTCAAAATACCCTTCGCTCCATGCCAAAACCTCTGCCACACTTGCCGCGCTAGTGAGTAATGAATAAGAACTTTGTTTTAATTTTTCAGCTAAGGCACACGCTTTGAGACTACTAAATGTTGAAATTTTTTGTGCAAGTTCTTCGCTAATAAGGCTGGAATTTGCGTCGAGCGTGTCTCTTAGTTCCGTCCATAATGCAGACCAATCGACAATGACTAAATCGGCTAAAACGTTGGCGGATATTTCATCTGAAAGAATTTTGTGTTTCACGCTGTGCAAAACAGCAATGAACTTTTCGATTAACACACCCGCTTGATTTTCAGGTAACGTCAATCTAGGTAAAGATAATAATGCGGCTGAAAATTCTAACGGCGGGAACGCGAGGTCTAACGCACAACTACTAGCAAATTGTCGTAAATAAAATAAATGCTGTTGATAAGTAAATCGCTCAACAAAAGTGGTTAAATCAACATTTTTTAACGTTTGAAGTAGTAACATTCCATTTTCACGCTCAACATCTAAATCAAATTCAAGGTGATTTAAAACATAATTTTGAATCCTTTTATCGTCAAGCAACATTGAAAATGCACGGGGTTGTTGACTTAACGCTTGAATAAATTTACCAAAATCATTCCCAGAAATTAAATTTGAATGGCAAGCCGCTAATAAATTTTCTTCAAATGAATTAAATCGAGATTCAAATGATGGCGACTTTAACAAATTCAGCGAAACAATCTGCTCATTCGATAACCAATCTGGTAAAGGCATTTTCAATTTTTCGGCAAACACTAAACGCGGAATTTTGTGTTTGGTTGGCAAAACATTTTCCCAGCCTTCAAAATCTCGAAAACGTTGGTAAAGAACTTCGCTTGTTAAACGTACTCTTAATAATTCTGACGATTGTTCGCGCAAATGTTGAAAAATGCGTTGTGTTTGTAATATGACATCTTCTTCATTGGCTTGAACTTCAATTGCGGCTTCGTTATCAATAAGAAAGTAATCCAAAATAAATTGCACACTCATAATGAATTACTCGTAAGCAGACAATAATTGTTGCAGCGCGTTTTTGATTTCGTCGTTCGATAATTTTGAAGAGGCAATGTGTTGACGTAATTGCACAATCAGCGTTTCAGTTGTTAGCGTTTCGAGTTGCGTGTGATGCTCAATTAAACTTTCTAATTTCCCTTGGCATTTCCCAATTTCTTTTTCGCTGCATTCTTCAAATGGTTTATTGAGCATTGCTAACGTAACGTGCTTCACATCAATTTCATTCGTGTCTTGATGCTGCTCAAAAATCTGTGCAACCGCCTTGGCTTGTGGTGTAGCTGATTCATGATTTAAACGCGCCACAAGTTGCGCCTTTTCTTCGATACCTTTCGGAATAATCTTTTGCAGCGTTTGTTTAATATCATGGCGATTCACATTTTCAACACGCTCAAAATCATTTAGTAATTCATGTAACGTTTGTTCGCTTGAATCGTTGCCGATTAAATCGAGTAATTTATCGGCGATTTCTTGAGGCGATTTGGCAATGGCTTGAAAGAATTTAACCAAATCTTTCGTTTTATCGAGCAGTTGAGTGGAATTTTTTACGACATCAGCTCGGCTAGAAACAAAGCGGCGTAACTGATTTGCCGATTCTATCGCGTATTCTTCGGAAGATTTACCAGTAGAATTGACCAGTTTGAAATACTTACCAACCAAAATCAGAGCATTCAATTGTTTATTGCTAAAATCAAACACCCGAATGGTGATTTTGCTACCTTTTTCAAAAGCATTATTTAAATTTGTCGCAAAATCTGTTTCATTACCTGTCGCGCCAAAACGCAATTGTTTTACTTTGTCACGAATCGCAACAGCAGCAAAAATAGCCAAATTACAACTCGGAATACCATAAGGCGGTGAAATTAACTCATCACGCAATTTACTAACGATATAAGGATTTTCACGTTTGCGAGACAACGTATCACGCATCAACGTTAATACGTCTTTCAGTTTTCCATCCGTTTCTTCAATGGATTTAATGTCCCATTTGTTAGGATGTCGCTGAATAAACAAATCATTCGCGCCTAAAATGCCATCAATTAACGCTGAAGGTTCGCTAGTTTCTTTGTCTTCGCCAAGCAAATCTGTTTGATAGGCGGGATTTGTTTCAAATTCCAAAATACAATCGACAATTTTTTGAACTTTGCGACTACCTGTATATTTTTCGTCGTTCAATTCATTCATATTATTAGCGCGAATCGGAATTTCATTCGGATAGACAGCGTTTATTTGCATTGCCAATAAATTTTTAAATTCATTCCAGCTTTTACAATTCAATGCTTGTGCTGTGCCTGCTTGCCATAATTCACTTTTTCCACTAGTTAAACCATCGCGTCCATAAAAAACTTTAAACAAATTCAATAAATCTTGTCTTGTCCGTTCGAGTTTGGCTTGAAGTTGGCGGCGTAAATCGTCAGTCGCAGTTTTTTCTTTAAGTAATAATTCAATCGAAAGATAACGACACAATAAACCCTCTGTGTTGAATTCAGTGCCTTCATAACTCACTGATTCGGATAAAATGCCATTGGTAGGAATCCAAAAATAAATGTTGGCGGGCGTAGTTTCTTGAATACGCGCTTTAACTTGAGCAACGTTGTCGTGGTCTTTAACTAACACTAAATACAATTTGCCACTGATGAGCGGATTATCCAGTTTTAATGTGTTGATAATCGGCGGCGTAAGTAATTCAACGCAATAAGAACGTATAATGCCACACGCAGAAGGATCTAATTGATGTTCACCTAGAATTGGCAACAAATCGTCACACATTGCAGGGTAATTTTTTAGCAACGTTTCAGGTGAATGTCTTGCAAAATGATTGAGTTTTTCTGTAATCAAACCCTCAACATTTACCCCCGAATCGCCTAATAATGTCCATTGTTGAGTTAAATCATTTTTCCAAATTAACTCTGCGCCTTTTAACCACGCTAAATCTAAATGTAATTTTTCAGACTCGCTGGTATTCGGTGCGGCATCGTAGAGCGCACAAGCCAAAAAGGTTTCGTTGGTTTGAAAGTTTTCATCAGTCAATAATTCATTCAGCAATAACAATTTTAAAATCGCTTTTCTGCCTTGAATTTCCTGCTCTGTTGCATCGGCGTTAATCTTTCCGACTGCCCGTTGATAACGTTCTAACTCATGCGATTTTTTATCTTTAATTGTCGGTTCGTAATAATCGACTAATTCAGGCAATCGCACGAGTTCACCCTCAAATAACGCATTTTCGTCAACATGACGAGCAAGAATCTCATTGGCGTTTTCTCTAAAGAATGTCAATGCGGTTCGATTCGCCTGCGCCATTTTTGATAAAGCAAACAAACCCGCTGCCATCACTGGATGTAGCGGATAAATTTCTTCACTTAACGTATTGAGTGCATTTTGTTCAAGCGTTTTGAATAATGGTAACGCGCTGCAAATCGCGGCGATTTTTAATTGATTTACACGCGAATTGACCAATTGTTGCAAACCGTAATCCGTCCACATTCGTTGCATTCCGAGCAAATGATAACCTTCACTTTCAGCGGCGGATAATTCAATTTTGAATGCTCGAAAACGTCCGAAAATAGCTTCTAAACGATTTTTGACAGATTCATCGAGGTGCGTTTTTGCCGCATATTCTTGAAATGAAATGTGCGTTAAACCCAAGAAAAGCGTGTGTCCACGAGCAGGCGCACAGGCTGTTTGAACAAAGGTTTGAAGGTCAAAAATTTCACCAATCGTATCCCGAAGTGGATTACTAATAAGGCTTTCTAACGCTAATCCAAGCTCATCCCATAAAACCACAATGCCACCATAACCGTGTTTTTCGGCTAAATTTTTACCTGCTTCAAAATAGGCATCAATAAAATTCCTGCCGCCTTCGGTAGCGGGATTAAACGTTGCACCAGCACACGCTTTTTGATGCCAATTTTTAAATGTTTCTAACGCAACAGGCTGGTGATTTTTTAAATCATCAGCCATTTCTTCCGTTGTGAAATAGTGTTGTGCCAAATCCCATTCGGATAAATCCGCTTTTGCCCATTCTGGTTTATTTGCAACCATCGTTTCAAAGCGTTTCACGCACACATCGTATTCGGTAGCAGGTAAAAGATCGGCAGGGTTTAATTTAGGATGTCGTTCAAGCGCGTCATAAAGCCCTTCCATTAACATCGAACCTAACGACGGCGTTTTAGAACCGTACAAAGAAACCAAAAAATACGGTTTCGCGTCTACATCATTCGAGTTTAAAAAAGTGTTTTTTAGATTTTCAGCGAGTGTTGATTCGTCAAAATTTCGCAATCGTTCAAAAAAATGTTCAAAAGCAATATCGCCCGAACCATCACGCAGCAAATGCGCCATCACAACCGCTAAGTGACTTTTTCCTGAACCGTAAGAACCAAAGATGTTTAAGGCGCGTTGTTCTTGGGTGGCTGTGGGTAAAACCGCTTCGCGCAAATGTTTTAATACAGTAACAGCGGATTTTGTGGGGGCAAAACTATCGACTAAATTGTGATTATTTAAACCTCGATTAACGACAATCGCCGCATCAGAGTTCGTAGAATTGATTTGGATAAGGTCGTTTAATGAAGTCATGAAAAATCCTAGCGTTAGGAACGTTTTGTTTTAGTCGAAATCCACGCCGTTACTGCAGTAGATTCTAAAAATTTAGGATAAAAATAACGATGATTGACGGTCGCAAACTCGTTACTTTCAATAAAAATCACAATGACATTGTGACCACCATGTTCGATGCTGAGTGCCTCCCAAAAGGCTTGTTTATCTAAAATTTGCCAGCGATTTAACCAACATTTTGGATGAGCAATAATCAAACCTTGTGGCGAATCTTCAAAAACAGCGTTGATAAATTCTTTGCGTGAACAAGTTAGCGGTGGAGCGGTTTGGTCGGGGTGTTCACCATTCCAAACGCGATAATTTGGCAATAATGTCGAAAGGGTTTTGAGTGTGTTATCAAGCGTATTGAGATTTTTAGCGGAAAATCCTAAATGGCGATAACGCACATTTGGCGCGTGATAATCGGTTAGACAATTTTTTAAGGCGCGTTCAAGATTCATGTGGGATTTGATTTTTTGAATAGGGCGGGAAGAAGGTCAATTTAATTCCTTACAACCAAGTGTTTTCGCCACTTTGAAGCAACTTCAACACTGTTGTTTGAGGGGCGCATTCTTCTCCAAACGACACCGAATCAATATTCACCGCTTCGGTAAAACTAAAACACCATTTCCAATGGTTACTTTGCTCCATTCGACGTAAATGTTTTCGTAATTCGTCATTTGAACAGCATAAAAAATGCGCTAATCCTGTTTGTGTAACTTCTGAAAAACTTACGCTGGGACGACTTTTAAAACAATGAAATTTCATTCGCGCCACCGCATGGGCGATAATTTCATCTGTTAATTTTGGCGAACCTAAACGGATAAATTCCTTTTCTTTGATTTCAATCAATCCTAAATCTTCTAATGGGCGATCGTCTTTGAACATTTTTAAAACGCCATCAAGATTTGGGTCAAGACTTCCTTTCGCCGCATCTTCAATTTTTGAATCAATTTTGTTTTTAATATCATTGAATTTCAGCCAATCTTTAGAGATATTTTCCAATGACGTGAAAAAACTTGCGTAAGGTTCGTTGCGTTCTGAAAAACAAATTGCTAAGTGAATTGCCCACCATGTTGATGATTTTTCGAGTTTGAAATCATTTTTATCAACAGCTCGGGCAAAATCGGTTAATTCGTATTCGCCAGATTTAATTTTTT
>CAIVBX010000017.1 GCA_903904275.1 uncultured Pseudomonadota bacterium | reverse complement strand
TTAGCAAAATTATGGCCTACCATTACGGAAGTTCAAGATGCGTTACCAGATGCTGATGAATGGAATGGCAAAGAAGGCAAATTTGCATTATTAGAAAGATAATTTTTCTAAAATTATATCGTTTCCCAAATTATTCAAACTGGGAAACGGTATTTCTGTTTTACCCTTCTCGTTTCACTTCAAAATGAAAATTAACACCTTCGTGTTTTGTGCGCTTTTAACAGGTTGTGCATCTTCTTCAGTACAAAATTTCTCCTCTTTCTCTCAAAATCCAACAAACGATTTGGCAGAAATCAGCAGTTTCGATATTTACAGTGATAATGGAACATTACACGCGCTTATTTCAGGCTTGAAAACCCAACATGCTAAAACGCAAATCCTTCGCTATTTGCAATCCAACGACAACGGCAAAAATTGGTCATTACCTGTTGATATTGAAAACGTTACGCTATTAGCTTCACGCGGAAATGATGTTCAAATTGCGGCAAATGGTGAAAACTTGGTTGCCATTTGGCAAACACAAGGCGATATGCCAAATTACGGTGCGTTAATCAGTGCGTATTCGCATGATGCGGGAAAAACATGGCAGATTGGCAAAAATCCCGCTGTTGATAATTCAGGCGACCAATCACATGCCGATTTGATTGCTGATAAAAAAGGAAAATTTCACACTGTTTGGCTTGCTGACCCCGAAGAAAATGGTTATCAAAGTTTGCGTTATTCGCGTTCGATAGACAATGGTGAAAATTGGCAGTCGCCTTCAAAACTTGATGATTCAAGTTGTTCATGTTGTTGGAATACCTTAGTCATTTCGCCAAATAATGAACTTCATGTGCTTTATCGAGACATGAATCCGCGTGATATGACGTTGTTAAGTTCGTCTGATAATGGAGTGACATGGCGAAATAAAAAAACGGTAGGTGAATTTAATTGGCATTTTGACGGTTGCCCACACGTTGGCGGCGGCATTGCATTTGATGAAAATAATGTTTTTTATGCCAGTGTTTGGACGGGAGATGCCGAAAAATCAGGTTTATATACATTAAATTCCATTACAAATACGCCTGTCAAAGTCGGTAAGAAAGCTACTCATAGCGATATTGCGGTTTTAGAAAATCGCCTTGTTGTCGTTTGGGATGAAATGACAAAAGAAGGCACAGGCATTTTTTCAGCACAATCGTTCGATAAAGGCAAAACATGGTCATCGCCACAACGATTATCAGCAAACGGTACAAATTCAACACATCCACGCATTGTCGCAACTGAAAATAACGCTTTGATTTTATGGACAGAAAAACAATCTAAACAAGCCAATCAACTAAAAATGACATGGTTGGAATAAAAAAAGCCCTGATTCGCTAAAAACAAATCAGAGCTTTTTCACAACTAACTAAACGACATTTTTATTTTATCGGTGCTTTCAGCAATCGAATTCCCAATTCTTTCAATTGTTCATCCAAAATCACGGCTGGTGCATTCACTAATGGACACGCTGCCGATTGTGTTTTCGGGAACGCAATTACGTCACGAATCGAACTTGAACCTGTCATCAACATCACCAATCGGTCTAAACCAAACGCTAAACCGCCGTGTGGTGGCGCACCAAATTTCAACGCATCGAGTAAGAAACCGAATTTTTCGCGTACTTCTTCTTCGCCAATGCCTAAAATTTCAAATACAACTTGTTGCATCGCAGGGCGATTGATACGAATTGAACCACCGCCAACTTCTGTACCGTTTAACACCAAATCGTAAGCCTGTGATAAAGCCGCCGCTGGATTGGCTTTTAATTCTTCAACCGAGCAACTTGGTGCAGTAAATGGGTGGTGAATCGCGGTGAAACGTCCGTTTTTGTCATCCCATTCAAACATTGGGAAATCAATAACCCAAACAGGTTTCCAATTACCTTCGATTAAATTCAAATCGTGACCGAGTTTTACGCGCAATGCCGCCATTGATTCGTTGACGATATTGGCTTTATCCGCACCAAAGAAAATCAAATCGCCATCTTTCGCGCCTGTTTTTTCGATAACTTTTGCCCAAACGTCAGCGGGTGCGAATTTCACGATTGGCGATTGCAAACCTTCAACGCCTGCCGCTAAATCGTTAATTTTGATGTAAGCCAAACCTTTCGCGCCGTAGTTGCTGACAAATTTGGTTAAATCGTCGATTTCTTTGCGGGTCATGATGTTGCCGCCATTCGGCACACGCATTGCGGCAATGCGACCTTTCGGGTCATTCGCAGGCGCGGCAAACACTTTGAAATCCACGTCTTTCATGAATTCTGCAATATCAACAAGTTCTAACGGAATTCGCAAATCTGGGCGGTCGATACCAAAACGCGAAATCGCTTCTGCATACGTCATGCGTGGGAATTTCGCGTCTAATTCGACGTTAATCACTTTCGCAAACAACTGACGAATCATTTCCTCCGTGATGTTCATGATTTGGTCTTCGCTCATGAACGACGTTTCAAGGTCAAGTTGAGTAAATTCGGGTTGACGGTCAGCGCGTAAATCTTCATCACGGAAACAACGCACCACTTGATAATAACGGTCAAATCCCGCAACCATCAGCATTTGTTTATAAAGTTGTGGCGATTGTGGCAACGCGAAAAACGAATTTTCGTGTGTGCGACTTGGGACAATATAATCGCGTGCGCCTTCTGGCGTAGCTTTGGTTAAATATGGCGTTTCGATTTCAAAGAAATCATTGTCATCTAAATAATTACGCATAATTCGCGTCACGTCACGACGCACGCGCATTTTTTCTTGCATTGACGCTTTACGCAAATCCAAATAACGGTAACGCAAACGCAATTCTTCATTGACTTCAATATCGCTTTCAATCGGGAACGGCGGTGTTTCAGATTCGTTTAGAACGACGATAGCTTTTGCCAAAATTTCGATTTCGCCCGATTTCATATTTTTATTGACTGTGCCTTCAGGACGACGGCGCACAAGACCTGTAATTTGCAAAACATATTCACTGCGAACGTGTTCAGCAATCGCAAATTGTTCAGCCAAATCTGGATCGAAAACGACTTGTACCAAACCTTCACGGTCGCGCAAATCAATAAAAATCACACCGCCGTGATCACGACGACGATGTACCCAACCGCAAATCGTTACAGTTTGGTCAAGTTGTTCAAGGGTTGTATCGCCACATTTGTGGGTTCGCATAATGTTTCCTGTACTTAAAATAATTAAAATTAAAACGGTATTATAAATAAAAAAGCAGGTGCATTTACCCACTTGTTTGTTTTATGAAAGATTTTTGAGATGTTTGTTACATTTTTCTAAAAAAATCATACGCGCTTGGATTCACAATTGGCGAACGATTTAAAATTAAATCCACTACTAATTGTGCAGACGCAGGCGACATATTTAACCCATTACGAAAATGTCCTGCATTCAGCGTTAAATTGTGAATTTCGGGATGTCTACAAATATAAGGCACACCATTTTCCGTTGCTGGACGTAAGCCCGCCCATTGTTTAATCATGGGCGCTTTTTTAAGGAACGGCATGACGTTTGTTGCAAAATAAATTAACTTTTCGTGAGCTTCTACAGTCAAATTTTTATGAAAAACATCATATTCCACGGTACTTCCCGCTAAAATTTTTCCATCACTACGCGGGATTAAATATTGATCACCATGTAACACAATGTTTGTTAATACGCCGATTGGCGCGTCGAACAATAACATTTGTCCTTTCGCAGGAAAAATTTCGGGCGTATCGATTAAACCGATTAACAGTTCTTGAAAAATAGAACGTGTCCACGCGCCAGTCGCCATAACAAATTCAGCCGCCGAAAATTTGCCATGATTGCTTTTTAGATGATGAATCCGATTATGTTCAATATCAAAATCTGTAATTTCACAATTCTCAATCAACCGAACGCCTTTATTTAACACATCTTTCTTTAAGGCTTGCAACAAACGCGGATTACGAATTTGAGCAATATCAGGTAAAAAAATGGGATTTTTTGTTTCAACCGTTAAATTTTCAAATTGTGCATCGGTTGGTTTTTCAATGTTAATTTGTGATTTTTCACACCATTCACGCGCTAATTCGGCATCAGGATTTTGTGTAATCAATAAGCCA
This sequence comes from uncultured Pseudomonadota bacterium, assembly GCA_903904275.1. Classification (GTDB taxonomy): domain Bacteria; phylum Pseudomonadota; class Gammaproteobacteria; order Methylococcales; family Methylomonadaceae; genus UBA10906. The sequence continues at coordinate 2,437 of CAIVBX010000017.1, read as the reverse complement.
CTTTGTATCCATTCGGGATTGATTCCTGTATTTGAATGTAATTCATCCGCAATTAAGGGGAAGCGTTGCAAACTCGGTAACACTAAATCTGTAATTGCTTGCGCCTGTCGCCAGGGATAAAGTGGCGACAAAATACCACCACCCGCCCATGAAGATTCTTGCCCACACTGATTTTTTTCTAAAATAGTGACCGATGCACCTGTTTTCAAAAATTCTCTCGCGGTCATCAATCCCATTACGCCGCCACCGATAATCGTAATATCTGAATTTTGCATTGTTAACCTTTTACAAATAACGCCATCGACTCAACGTGACCTGTATGCGGAAACATATCCATCACGCCAGCTTTGACTAATTTATACCCTAATTCATTCACCAAAATTCCCGCATCACGCGCCAATGTTGATGGATTACATGAAACATACATAATTTGTTCGGGTTGCCAGCGTTTCAAATGATGCAAAATTTCAGACGCGCCAGCACGCGACGGATCAAGCATAATTTTATTGTATTGACGATTTGCCCACGGCATTTGGCTAATATCTTTCGTTAAATCTGCGGCATAAAATTCAACATTTTCGATATTATTGTGTCGCGCATTTTCTTTTGCATGATTCACAAGTGGTTGATCGCCTTCAACGCCGACAACATTTCCCGCATATTTTGCGAGCGGCAACGTAAAATTGCCTAGCCCACAAAACAAATCTAATACATTGTCTTCTTTCGTTAATTGCATCGTGTCCAAAACACGGTTAATCATTTGTCGATTGATGTTGTAATTGACTTGCGTGAACATCGCAGGACGGAATTTAAATTCAATGTTGTGGTCAGGCAACGCATAAGTCAGCATAATTTCAGGTTCACCATTAAGCGGCGCAATCGTATCAGGACCTTTAGGTTGAAGGCAGATACTGATGTCATTTTTATGTGCAAAAGTACGCATTTTTTCTTTGTCTTCAAGCGTTGGTGGTTCTAAAACCCGAATCGCTAAAACGCATTTTTCATCGCCAATCGCCACTTCGATTTGCGGGATTTTGTCCCGAATCGTCAAACTTTCAATCATTTCGCCAAGTTCGATTAAACGTGTTCCTACAATCGGGTGCATCACAAGGCAACTGTCAATTTCCGCTAAATACGGATTGCGACGTTCACGAAATCCCACCAAAACGCGCTCTTTTTTCGCCACATATTTCACGCCCATTCGTGCTTTTCGACGATACCCCCAATGTTCTCCGACCATTGGCGACCATAATTCAGGAATTTCCACTTTGCCAATGCGTTTAAATTGGTCAATCAATAAATCTTGTTTAATTTGAATTTGTGCGTTGACTTCGACGTGTTGAAAACTGCAACCGCCGCAAATACCATAATGAGCGCAAGGCGCGTCAACTCGAACTTCGGCGCAGGTTAATAATTTAACCACTTTTCCTTCAGCGTAATCTTTGCGGCTATCGGTGTAAATGAATTCGACTTGTTCAGTTGGTAAGGCTTCGTCAATAAAAATCACTTTACCTTCAACGTGCGTAACACCGCGTCCGTCGTGGGCTAATGATTCAATTGTGGTGAGTGTTGGAATTTCTGAAAAGGTTTTTTTACGACTGCGGATTCTTTTTGCCATGAAATTTTGAATTTTTGTAGTTTGAATTTAATTTTAATTATAAAGGGTGTAACGAATTTCCCGTTTTTTTTGTCACATTTAATTGCCATATTGAATCAGCTACAATCAACTCCTATGAATAAATGTTTGAATTCAGCAATAACGTGATTCGATTTTAGTTTTACTTGGAAAGCCTTCTTCCCAGGGCAGCGTTAGATTAACGGTTCTAATTTGCAGAAGCGTAAATAACATTCCTACAAAGCAATCCATTTTTGCTTTGTGCCATCCAAAATGTTGATTTAACATCCCACTTAGTTAATTGATTTGTCCCATACTCTTTAAATGTGTCATAAAAATTAGCATTTTACATAATTTTCAACGAGTTAACTTTTATTGTGTACATTTAAGATGCAGATTTTAGGAAATCTGTTTTAAATTTTTTGGTAAATGGAAAGCCCATTTCGGGTGTTTTTTTACGCACTAACGTCCATTTTAAGTGTTTTTTTAATTATGTAGTCTTGATTATGTAGTCTTGCCAAAATTAATAATGTTGATATCTGTTGATTCATATTGTTTGCATTTTTTTTAATTATCGTTATAATTAAGAAATAGTTTTTCGGGTCGTTAGCTCAGCTGGTAGAGCACCGCACTTTTAATGCGATGGTCGCGCGTTCGAATCGCGCACGACCCACCATCAACTATTTGAATTTAAAGAGATTTTCAAGGATGCGAGAATCTTAGTAATTGTGTACTAAAGGTCAACTACAGTGATTTTTACGGTAGTTTAGTTTTTACCTTTATTCGAGGTACACAAATGTTAAATTTTTACATTCGTAAAAT
>CAIVBX010000016.1 GCA_903904275.1 uncultured Pseudomonadota bacterium | reverse complement strand
CGAAGGACAGCGCGAAATTAACCGATGCTCCGTGCCGCAATGATGACAACGCAGCAAATTTTTATGACGATGAATCACAAGGTTTGCGTCGCAATGCACGCATCGCGCTACCCAGCCGCAATCGTGACACATCAACGTCGGCGCAAATCCACGTCGATTTAGAAACAGTAACACTTGTTCATTTTTATCAAGCGTGGCTTGAATTTCAAAAATCAGCCTTTCTGATAAACCCGCGTGCAGTTTTTGCTGCCGAATATCGAGAATTTGCACCAACGGCGGTAAGGCATTTCCCGCACGCTCTGGCAATGGCAAATGCGTGTAACGTTCCAAAAAAACGTTGTACAAACTTTCAAGCGACGGTGTAGCTGAACCTAAAACCACAGGAACATTCGCTAATTTCCCGCGCATTACCGCCACATCACGCGCTGAAAATCGAAAACCTTCTTGCTGCTTAAACGAGCTGTCGTGTTCTTCGTCGAGAATGATTAGCCCAATGTTTGGCAATGGTGTGAATAACGCAGAACGAGTACCAAGTAATAACGAACACGCGCCACTTTGCATGAGCAACCACGCATTTTTGCGCTGTAAATCGGTGATTTTGGAATGAGAAATGGCAATATGCGTACTGAAACGCGCTTGAAAACGTTGTTGAAGTTGTGGCGTGAGCGTAATTTCTGGCACTAAAACTAAAACTTGTTGCCCACGATTTAAAACTGTTTGAATTAGTTGCATATAAACTTCAGTTTTACCGCTACCCGTTACGCCATCAAGCAAAAAAACCTTGAATTCATCGAGCGACGCGGTAACAGCATCAATCGCGTTTTGTTGTCCTTCGTTACAAATGAGTTGTGTGGTTTTGATTTTGGTTTCAGATTGCTTTGGCAATTTTTTAATCACCGCTTCTTTACCTCGCCGTAACGCGACAGGAAACGCCGCGCTCATCACTTCGCCAATCGGGTGATGATAATAATTTGCGACCCATTGCAGCAGCTTCAAATCGATTTCAGCAAGCAACGGCTCATCATCAATTACGCGCGTAATCGGTTTTAATTTTTCAAGTGGGAAATTGCTTTCATTACTGATGGCGAGTAAAAACGCGACTTTTGAAGTTTTGCCAAACGGGACTTCAAGGCGAATTCCCGCTTGCAGATGTTTGCCATTTTCAGGCGCAAGATATTCAAAGTGTGAAAAAAAGGGAACAGCGGGAATAGCAACTTTTAGAATCTGGGGGTTAATCATGATTCCAAATTTGCAACAAACTCAACGCTGCCAACATTAAAAATGCAACTAGCGTCCACGCAGGCATTGAAAAACCAAGCATTGTCCAATCAACTTTCGCACAATCGCCAGTTCCTGAAAGCATCAATTTTATAGTATCAAGCAGTGGAAAATTTTGCAGCATATATTCCAACGCGGGGCTACATTCTGGCACTTTATCAGGTGGTAAATTTTGAATCCAAATGTGACGTGTTGAAATCGAGCCGCCACCTAATGCAGTTAATCCACCAATTATTGCGTAGCCGTTAATGCCTTTTTGTTCTTTGGGATTATGCACAACTGCAATCATGAAAACTAAACCTGTTAAAAAAATCGCTATTCGTTGTGAAATACACAATGGACAGGGTTCTAAGCCTTGATTAAATTGGAAATATGCCCCCATACCGAGTAAAAATAGGCATCCTAAACTACCAAGTAAAAACCAAAATCTCGGTTTAATAATTTTCAATTTTGTAATCAATTCCATTGGTATTCCACCTCGTTTCTAAATAATCGACAGCCGCGATTAGGTCCCATAACAACCAAAACATCACCTGCATTCAATACATGATCTGTTTCACCATTCGTAAAATGAAGCTGGTCATCCAATTCACGATCAACCACACCAATCAAAATTAAATTATATTTTTCATTTCGTAAATTCAATTGGCTCACTGTCCTACCTTCCAAATAGGAATCAATAGGAATTTCAATTTGTGCCATGTTTAAATCATGTTGTCCAAAAACGGTATGATCTAAAATGTTGCTGATGTCGGGTTTTGTCAGCATTTCGTGAACTTTTCGTCCACAAATTTCATAAGGATCAATAATTTTATTTGCTCCCGCAGCAAGCAACTTTTTTTCCGATTCGGAATGATCAACAATTGCAATAATTGTTAAACTTTTGTCCAAAGAGCGTGCTGAAATGGTTAAAAAAACATTATCTGAATCTTTTGGATAAAAACAAAAAATAATATCGGCAGTTGTGCCGATACCGATTGAAATTAAATCATCATCATTGCGAAAATCCAAAATTCGTGTTTTAAAACCTTTTTCTGAAACTGACGATGCTTCGGTTTCATTTGCGGCAATAAATAAAATATCACATTCATCTTTCGGCAATCGACTCATTGCCTCTAACGACATGATACTGTAACCAAAAACGATAATTCGTTTCATTTTTATGTTTTCTTTCGGAATATCAAAATATTTTTATGAAAAACATTTTAACCAGGCGACCACAACATTTGTCGTCCTGCTAACAAATGAATATGTAAATGATAAACGGCTTGACCACCTAGCTGATTGCAATTGATGACGGTACGATAGCCTTCGTTTGCTACATTCAAATTTTTAGCAAGTTGCGCGGCTGTTTGCATGAGCTTACCCAATAACAACGAATCATCAGCATCATTTAACGTTGAAATGTGTTTTTTCGGAATAATTAGAATATGAATTGGGGCTTGGGGTTGAATATCGTTAAACGCTAAAATTTCTTCATTTTCAAACACGATGCTAGGTGTAATTTCACTCGCCACCATTTTACAAAATAAACAATCGCTCACAATTTGCTCCGAATTAGAATGGCAAACTAAAACCTGGGGGCAATGGAATTCCTGCTGTTACGCTTGCCATTTTTTCTTTTTTCATTTTATCGGCTTTATGAACAGCATCGTTAATTGCAGCTGCGATTAAATCCTCGAGCATATCTCTATCTTCACCAACTAATGAAGGGTCAATCGTGACTTTACGAGCTTCCCGTTTGCCCGTCATTACAATACTTACTAAACCACCACCTGATTCGCCGACGACTTGCATCAACGCCAATTCGTCTTGAACGACTTTTAAATCTTCCTGCATTTTTTGAGCTTGTTGCATCAAATTACCTAAGGCATTTTTCATTTTTATCCTTTTTTAAAAGTTAATACGGTTGAATCGTTTCAGGTAAAACCTGTGCATCAAAATGCGTTTTCGCATAAATCACATTTGGGTCTTGATGAATTGCATCAACAGCAGCTTGTTGACGGTTTTCTTGCGCGTGAACAACTTGTTGCGCGGGCGTGTGCGTAGCTAATGTTTTGACTTCGATGCTTAATTTTATTGATTTAACATACATTTCACGCAATGCTATTTCGATTTTTTGCGTGTAATCGGCATCAAGTAAATTCGCTTTTTCAGGGTCTAAAATCAACACGCATTGCGTTTCATTCAGCAATTCTAAAACACAATGTTTCGCAAATTCTTTCACAAAACGTCCAATTTTCAAATTCGCCAAAATTATGTCCCAATTATCAGTAAAACTGGGGGTATTTGAAATTATTGGCGCAACTATTTTCGGTTGAGTTGGTGTTGCAATTTGCGGACGTGGTTGTTGCGCGATAGGTTGTTGAATTTGAACAAGTTGTGGCGCGTCATCATTTTGTACAGGTCGAAACGTGAGCATTCGCAACATTACCATTTCAAAACCACTGCGTGGATCGGGCGCAAGTTCTAAATCTTTTTGTCCTAGTAAGCCAATTTGATAATAAAGCTGCACATCTTCTGGCGACATGGCTTTCGCTAAATGCGCTACGACTTCAGCATCTAAATCATGTGTGAGTGTAGTTGGAATGTGCTGAACCAATGCGATACGATGCAGAAATTGCAAAAGCTGTTGCAATAAATCACTGAAATCAGGACTGAGCTGACTTAAATCATCGATTTGATTTAAAATCGCAGGCGCGTCAGTATTTGCCAAAGCATGCAAAATGGATTCGACAGGTTGTTGAGCAATCGAACCTAGCATTGCATGAACGTCATCGTTATTTACTGCACCATTTCCGTACACAATTGCTTGATCAAGCAAACTTAAACCGTCACGCATACTACCATCGGCGGCGCGTGAAATCAGTTTTAAGGCATCGGATTCAAATGCAATGTGTTCTTGCCCCAAAATAAAACCCATTTGAGTGAAAATTTCGCTCGGTAGAAGGCGTTTTAAATTCAGTTGCAAACAACGTGATAAAACGGTGACGGGAATTTTATGCGGGTCAGTCGTCGCAAGTAGGAATTTAACATGCGGCGGCGGTTCTTCGAGCGTTTTAAGCAGCGCATTAAAACTATGCCCTGATAACATATGAACTTCGTCGATTAAATAAACTTTGTAACGCCCTTGATTTGGCGCATATTGCGCGTTATCAAGTAAATCGCGGGTATCTTCAACTTTCGTCCGCGAGGCGGCATCTACTTCAATCAAATCTAAAAAACGTCCTTCGTCTACCGCACGGCAAATATCACATTGACCGCAGGGATTGAAATCTTGCAGATTTTCACAATTCATCGCTTTCGCTAGAATTCGCGCAAGCGTTGTTTTGCCTACGCCGCGTGTGCCTGTGAATAAATAGGCTTGGTGAAGACGATTGTGTTTTAAAGCGTTGGTGAGCGACGTAATAACGTGGTTTTGTCCGACAACTTCAGTGAAATTATGCGGTCGCCACTTTCGAGCAAGCACCTGATAATTCATGACGGGATATTTGAAATATGGGAGAGAAGTTGGGTGGCAGTTGTACCAGCTGCATCTCGGCACACGAATCTGCTGTTACCGTTGCTTACTTCCGTACCTGGCGGGGTTCACAGCGTATCGTTGCGAGAGAACCGATACAACTACCATAATTTTTCCAATGTTCAATTTGGATTCGACAAAGTATAGATGACAATTGATTTCGTTTCAATAACGAGACCAAATATATTGCAAATATCATCAAATTTACGCTCTAAGTTACAACAGTTAGGGATATGCAACACTATTAACAAAAAATCAGCGATATGCCGCAATTAAAAATTACATTTTGTTTTTGTAATTGTAAAAAGAAAAATTCCCAACTTAAAAATCTAGCCTTATTTTAAGCTCATCTAATTGAATTTATTAAAAATAAAATTTTAAAAATAGTGATAAATCATTTTTTCAAAAAAATCGCAATTCTGGATTGCAGATCTAAATCGCAGAGAAGCTGGCAGCTATTTGCAGGTATTCCGTGTTTTGTAGTGGTGGGTGTGGTTGCGTGAATCGATGGGTGGGTGTGTGGATGGGGTGGGTGGCTGAGGTGGGTGGGTTGGTGGGAGGGTGAGGCCAGGGCTCCTCTTAAGCACCCCCGTAGGAGAGGGGGGAGTCACTTTCCACTTTCAAAACCCACACACGCAACCAGGAAAAAATCAGTCAATCACGACCCACCCAGGGGGGGGGGGTCCGGAAAAGCTGCTGAAGTCACTTTGAAAGTAAAATAAGGGTGAAAGGTAAATTTGGCGCCTTGGGCACCAGACACTTTCACTTTGTGGTGGACACCCCGGGGGGGAGGGTCCAGCCCCACCAATCAGTCACTTTCAAAAAATCACTCCGTCACCCCCAGGGGGGAGG
>CAIVBX010000015.1 GCA_903904275.1 uncultured Pseudomonadota bacterium | reverse complement strand
GTTGTTTTTTAATGGCATCAACAGTATTTTGTTCCAATCTTTTTTGTGCAAGATTTTGTTCAAGTTGTGCAGTTTCACTTTCGTTTTGTTTTTTTAATTTCTCTAAATGGCGCAACGTTTCACTTACATCACGCAATTGATTTACACGTCGTGCATTCAAATAATCGTAATATGCCATCATTCGGCTAGTCAAAACGGGGTTTTGTTGATTGAGCAATAATTTAATCCGTTCTTTGCGCCCCATTGCGTACATGGTTTTAATTTGTCCCGCAAGTTCCTCGTTTTCTTTACTAATATCGAGGGTTAAGGCTTGAATTTCAACGTGAATTTTTGCTAAATCTTGTTTTTGTTTGGCTGTTTGATTTTCAAGCGTTTTTAACAATGTTGACGTATTTCCATAAAGTTTATCAAGTTCCGCTAATTGACCATTTAACAACGCCGTTTTATCAATGGGATTTTCAGCGTGAACCGTTGCCACGCTGATAATAAAAAACAAACTAAAAACAAATCTAAACATTAACGCAACAACGATTTGCCGCTCATTTCAGCAGGTTGTGAAAGTCCTAAAATTGCTAACATCGTTGGCGCAATGTCGGCTAAATTACCACCGTCCGCGAGCGTTCCTTTACCTTCAACATAAACGAGTGGCACAACATTTGTTGTGTGTGCTGTGTGAGCTTGATGCGTGACTTCATCGGTCATTTGTTCAATGTTACCGTGGTCAGCCGTGACAAGCATTCGACCGCCAACAGAAATTAACGCATCAAGAATACAATTTAGCGATTGATCAATCACTTCAACGGCTGCAATCGCCGCCGTTAAATTCCCCGTATGTCCAACCATGTCGCAATTCGCGTAATTGCAAATAATTACATCGTGTTTTTCTTCGAGAATATCTTTCACCAAATGATAAGTGACTTCTGGCGCACTCATTTCAGGTTGCAAATCGTAGGTCTTAACTTTTGGCGATTGCACCAAAATTCGGTCTTCACCTGCAAACGGCTCATCACGACCACCATTAAAAAAGAACGTAACGTGCGCGTATTTTTCGGTTTCAGCCAACCGCAATTGAGTCAAACCAAGTTGCGACAAATAATCGCCCAAACTGTTTTTTAAATCTGGCGAAGTGAACGCAATCGGATAATTAAATTTTTCGTGATATTGCGTGAGCGTTGCGAAATAACCACGATGCGCTTCGTGTCCACGTTCAAATTTATCAAACGTTGGTTCTGTAATCGCTTGGCTAATTTCACGCGCACGGTCAGCTCTGAAATTCATAAATACAATCGAATCCTCTAACCCAATCGAAACAACGGATTCTTGATTTTGAGCAATCAGCGTCGGCAATACGAATTCGTCACTTTCGCCGCGTTCATAAGCCGCGTCTAAACCTGCTTGCGCTGACGTTGCAAAATATGGCGCGTTCGCTTTCATGAGCATCTCGTAGGCTTGCGTGACACGCTCCCAACGATTATCTCTGTCCATTGCATAAAAACGCCCTGTGATTGACGCAATTTTTCCCGCGCCACATTCCGACATTTTTTGTTCTAAAAAGGTAAATGAACTCGTGGCACTTTTTGGCGGAACATCACGACCATCTAAAAACGCATGAACATAAATTTTTTGCAAACCGCGTTTTGCGGCAAGTTCAACCATCGCAGCAATTTGCGCTTCGTGACTATGAACACCACCTGCTGAAAGCAATCCTAAAATATGTAACGCTTTATCTTTTGATTTTGCTTCATCAACGGCTTGGCATAAAACGGCATTTTTAAAAAAACTGCCGTCCACAATCGCATCATTTACAAGCGAAAAATCTTGCGGAATGTAACGTCCACAACCTATGTGTAAATGCCCAACTTCAGAATTTCCCATTTGTCCATCAGGTAAACCGACAACGTGACCAGAGCATTGTAAATAAGTCATGGGATATTTTTTTTGTAATTTATCCCAACACGGCGTTTTTGCCATCGCAATCGCATTGTTTTCAGTTTCTGGTGAATAACCAAAACCGTCTAAAATCAACAAAACTAAAGGTTTAATACGTTGTGTCATGATGCTTCCTTTTTCAAATAACCGTGAAATAGATTCGATGCGGCATTATAGCAATACACGTTAATCGTCGTTACTTCAAATTTGCGGCTTCTTTAACAATATCTTCCACAACCGACGAATCAGCAAGTGTTGAAATATCGCCTAAATTGTCGAGTTCATTGGCAGCAATTTTTCGTAAAATACGGCGCATAATTTTTCCTGAACGAGTTTTAGGTAAATTTGGCGACCATTGAATCACATCAATTGTTGCAATCGCACCAATTTCATTACGAACTAATTTTACTAACTCTTTTTTCAATTCATCTGTTGATGGCGTGTCGTGTTTTAATGAAACGTAAGCATAAATGCCTTGTCCTTTAATTGGATGTGGAAAACCAACCACAGCCGATTCGGCAACGTGTTCATGCAAATCAAGTGCATCTTCAATCTCAGCTGTTCCCATTCGATGCCCAGAAACATTTAAAACATCATCAACGCGCCCTGTAATCCAAAAATAACCATCTTCATCGCGCCGTGCGCCGTCGCCCGTAAAATAATAATTTGGATACATTTTGAAATAGGTATCAATAAAACGTTGATGGTCGCCATAAATTGTGCGAGCCATGCCTGGTGTCGGGAAACGAATTGCTAAAATACCTTCTGCTGTGCCGTGTTGAACATGTCCATCATTATCTAAAATCACAGGTTGTACACCAAAAAATGGGCGCGTTGCTGAACCTGGTTTTAAATCCATTGCACCAACCAGCGGAGTGATTAAAATACCGCCTGTTTCGGTTTGCCACCAAGTATCCACAATTGGACATTCGTTGTGACCGACAACGTGGTAATACCATTCCCACGCTTCGGAGTTTATAGGTTCGCCGACACTTCCTAAAACGCGCAAACTGGTTCGTTCTGTTTGTGTGACAAATTCATCACCTTCTGCCATCAAAGCACGAATCGCAGTCGGCGCGGTGTAGAAAATGTTCACTTGATGTTTGTCGACAACCTCCCAAAAACGCGAAGCCGTTGGATACATCGGCACGCCTTCAAACATCAAGGTTGTTGCCCCGTTGCAAAGTGGCGCGTAAATCACATAAGAATGCCCCGTAATCCAACCGACATCCGCTGTACACCAATAAATTTCCCCATCTTGATAATCAAAAATGTATTTGTGCGTCATCGCGGCATAAAGCAAATAACCGCCTGTTGTGTGCAAAACGCCTTTCGGTTTTCCCGTCGAACCTGATGTATATAAAATGAAAAGTGGGTCTTCTGCGTCCATCCATTCAGGCTCGCAAAAATTTGAAACGTTTTTCATTTCATCGTGAAACCAAACGTCCCGATCATTTTTCCAATTTATGTCACTGTCAGTATTTTTTACAACAATAACAGACTTTATATTGGGACAATTTTCGAGAGCTTTATCAACGGTTGTTTTCATAGGAATAACCTTACCTCCACGATAGCCTTCATCAGCACATACAACATATTGGCAAATACTTTTGAAAGCAATGATGCAAATTCAATTATTTAAATTATATTTAATAACTATTT
>CAIVBX010000014.1 GCA_903904275.1 uncultured Pseudomonadota bacterium | reverse complement strand
GTGTTACGCAAAGCACATCCCCCAGCCTTTCAGGCTGCCCCCTTCAAAGGGGGCGAAAGATAAAAAGCTCTTAATGGTTTTCCCCCTTTGAAGGGGGAGCGGCGATAGCCGCAGGGGGATGTGCTTTAGTTTTAACATTAGGAATTAACCTAAAATCGCCATGATGTCGTCTTCACGCATCACGATTACGTCTTCGCCGTCGATTTTGACTTCGTTGCCTGAGTATTTGCCGAACAATACTTTGTCGCCGACTTTAACGTGCATTGGGTGGATTGAACCGTTGTCCAAAACTTTGCCCGCGCCGATTGCTAAGACTTCGCCTTGACTTGGTTTTTCAGCCGCAGAACCTGGTAAAACGATACCGCCAGCGGTGGTAGTTTCTTCTGCAACACGTTTAACGATAACGCGGTCGTGTAATGGGGTAATTTTCATGTAAAACTCCTAGTATAGATTAAAATAAAAAAATCCTACGTTTGTAGGGGAAACTTTTGAACCACTTTCTGCCAATTCTAAAAATCATGAATGACAACCAACTTCTGCGCTATTCCCGCCAAATCATGCTTCCGCAAATCGACATTGACGGGCAACTTAAATTGCTCGATGCCAAAGTCTTAATTGTCGGAGCAGGCGGTTTAGGTTCACCCGTTGCAATGTATCTTGCGGCGGCGGGTGTCGGTCATTTAGTGATTTATGACGATGACAGCGTGGATTTGTCTAATTTACAACGGCAAATTTCGCATCACACCGCAGATATAGGGGTGGCAAAAGTCATTTCAAGTGCAAACACGCTAAAAAATTTAAATCCCGATGTTTGCGTAACGGCTGTAAAAGCAAAACTCGAAGGTGAAGTGCTTGAAAATGAAGTAAAAAATGCCGATGTGGTTTTAGATTGCAGTGATAATTTTGCAACACGTTTTGCGATTAACGCGGCTTGTGTACGCCAAAAAACGCCACTTGTTTCTGGCGCGGCGATTCGTTTTGAAGGGCAAGTGTCCGTTTTTACACCGAGTAAAAATGAAAGCCCGTGTTATAACTGCTTATATCAAAGCGATGGCGAGGAACTACAAACGTGTTCGACAAACGGCGTGATTTCACCGATTGTCGGCATTGTTGGCAGCATTCAAGCGTTGGAGGCAATTAAATTATTTGTTGGAATTGGCGAAACATTGACGGGCAGATTGCTGGTGATTGATGGACTGACGATGGAATTTAATACGTTGAAATTGAAAAAAAATCCGCATTGCGTCACCTGTGGAAATAACAAAAAGGATAATTTATGAGTGAAGAACGTATTTTATTTTTAACGGGTTCACTCGCTGAAAAACAGTTGCGTAGCGTTTTGGAAAAAATGCAGCCTGATTTTTCTTACAAAGTGCATCAATTAGGTTTAAAGGTCGCGGCATTGATGACGGCGGACATGATTGAACGTAAATTAAAAGACACGTTTGGTGCGACAAAAATTATTGTACCGGGTCGATGTCGCGGTGATTTAGACGCACTTTCTGAAAAATTAGGCATTCCCGTTGTGCGCGGTACAGATGAAGTGAAAGATTTACCGCTGTTTTTTGGCAAAAAAATTCAAATTGCGAATTTAGATAATTACAGTTTAAAAATTTTTGCAGAAATCACTGACGCGCCAAATTTAACTATTCCTGAAATTTTAAAACGCGCCGCGTATTATCGAAAAAATGGCGCAGATGTGATTGATTTAGGGTGTTTGCCCAGCACGCCATTTCCACACATGGAGGACGCAATTTCAGCATTAAAACAAGCGAATTTTTTAGTCAGTTTGGATTCACTTGAAACGGACGATTTATTGCGTGGTGGAAAAGCGGGGGCAGATTTTTTGCTGAGTTTGCATGAAAGCACGCTTTGGATTGCGGACGAAGTCGCATCAACGCCGATTTTAATTGCTGAAACGCATACAGATTTAAAATCACTTGACCGCGCCATTTTTAAAATGAAAGAAAAAAATCGTCCATTTATTGTTGACCCGATTTTAGACCCGATTCATTTTGGTTTTACCTCTTCAATTGTGCGTTACCACGAAGTTCGCCAAAATCACCCTAATGTTGAAATGATGCT
>CAIVBX010000013.1 GCA_903904275.1 uncultured Pseudomonadota bacterium | reverse complement strand
TTGATAAAAATTAAATTTACAATCGGTTAAAAGTGCAGGTTTTGAGACTTGCACTTTTTTTCGCCTTCTTTTTATTTTCTGCCTGATAAAAAATCATTATGTCTTCATTATTTCCGATTCTAACTTGGCTCAAAACATATCGTCGTGAAGATTTTAATGGCGATTTATTTGCGGGTATCATCACAGCTATTTTGCTTGTACCTCAAGGAATTGCTTACGCGCTACTTGCAGGTTTACCGCCTGAGTTTGGTTTATACGCAAGTATTTTGCCCCCGTTTTTTTATGCTATTTTAGGGACAAGTCGCACTATATCTGTTGGTCCTGTTGCTGTTGCGGCAATTATGATTGCGGCAGCGTTGACTTCACCTGCGGTTAGCGAATTAGGAAATACAGCGCAAAGTGCGATGATTTTGTCTGCTCAAACAGGTGTGATTATGTTAATCATGGCGGTTTGTCGCATGGGCGGCTTGGTGAATTTTATCAGTCATCCTGTTTTAACGGGTTTTACGAGTGGCGCGTCACTCCTCATTATCGTCAGTCAATTACCAAAAACATTTGGATTAAATACGCCTAGTTGCGCTATTGATTTAGCGTGTTATGAACAATACTTTCGAGGCACGAATTTTTTTGTTTTAGCAATCAGCGTAGGTGTCTTCGCGTTGTTGTTATTTTTCTCAAAGCCTTTGCCTGCGCTACTCGGAAAAATAGGTGCGCCTAAAATTTTAATTACGGCAATTAGCAAATGTGGCGGGTTAATCAGTGTGGTAATCACAACATTTGCCGTCACGCAATGGCATTTAATTGACCAGCACGTTGCCGTAGTGGGTTTTGTTCCAACAGGTTTTCCCGCGTTACATTTTGATTTTTTTGACATCGAAAAATGGAAAGTTTTGTTTCCATCGGCAAGTTTTATCGCCTTAATTGCTTATGTGGAAAGCATTGCGATTGCAAAAGTGGTTGCAAATTTACGCAATGAAAAAATTTCGCCAAATCAAGAATTAGTTGCCTTAGGTGTTGCAAATATCGCGTCTGCTATTTCAGGTGGGATGCCTGCAGCAGGTGGTTTAAGCCGCACAATGGTGAATTTTGCAGCGGGAGCTTGCACGCAAGTTGCGACCATCACAGCTACGGTTATTTTGACACTCGCGGTTATGTTTTGCAGTGAATGGTTTTATAACATTCCCAAGGCGACGCTCGCGGTTATCATTTTGATTGCCATTTTGCCGCTCGTAAAATTACGCAGCATTTTTCATACTTGGCACTACGATAGAGGCGATGGCATTGCAGAATTAGTTACGTTACTTGGCGTTTTAGCGTTGGGGATTGAAGAAGGCATTATGCTAGGCATTTTCCTAACTTTTATTAGTCATGTTCGCAAAGCTAGTCATCCGCATATTGCCGTTGTTGGGCGTTTGCCAAACAGCAAACATTTCCGAAACGTCAAACGCCACAAAGTTGAAACATGGGAAAATTTGTTGCTCATGCGAATTGACGAAAATATCACATTTGCAAACATCAATTTTGTTGAAGAATTTATCGAAAATGAATTGCGAAATGCGCCGAAAGTACAACACATTGTGCTAATTTTCACTTCGGTGAGCGACATTGATATGACGGCGATTGAAGCCTTAGAGCAGTTAAATCACAGTTTAAAAAACATCGGGATTACGTTGAATTTCGCGGAAGTAAAAGGCTTTTTACTTGATAAATTAGAAAAAAGTGATTTGTTCACCCATTTGAATGGCGAACGTTTTTTTGATGCCGAAGAAGCGATTACCAAACTAAATTCTTAAAGGAACGACCTATGAAAAAAATTATTGTATTACTTGCATCTTTACTTGGTATGTCATCGGTTTTTGCTGATGTTCCTGCGGTTTCACCTCAACAAGCCGCGCAAATGCAATCTGAAAAAAATGCCGTGATTATTGATGTGCGTGAAAAAGACGAATGGAACTCAGGGCATATTGCAGGCGCAATTCATATTCCGTTGAGTGAAATTTCAAATCGTGTTTCGGAATTAGCGAAATACCAAAATCAACCTGTCATTATGCAATGCAGAAGTGGCTCACGTTCAGCTAGAGCGGCGGATATTTTGGCTAAATCAGGTTTTACCAATGTTCATAATATGGATGGCGGTTTGAATGCGTGGCAAAAAGCCGATTTAAAAACCACTCAGGCGAATTAACATGAAAAAAATTGCCTTAATAACTTTAGCGTTAATTTCAACAAACGTTTTAGCTGTTGAACCTGCCAGCGAAGCGCGTTTAGATGAAGTCGTGGCGCGTGGCGTTCATGTTATGCCGTTTGATTTAGAAAAAACGCTGCACGTTTTCACTAAAGTTGAAAACGGTGGCATTCAACAAGTTGTTGTCAAAGACAAAAATGACACGCCACAAATTCAATTGATTCGTGAACATTTATCAAAAATTGCGCGGGAATTTAATCAAGGTGATTTTTCAAATCCTGTAAAAATTCACGGTAACAAAATGGCGGGATTGGAAACGTTGCGTACTGCTGAAAAAGGCACGTTGAGCATTATTTACAAAGAATTACCCGATGGCGCACAAATTGATTACACCAGCGAAAAAGCCGATTTAATCAACGCGATTCATCAATTTTTTGATGCACAACTTAGCGACCACGCTCGCCACGCGGTTTCTGGTCATTCACAACATCATCAGCCATAACCGCCGCTATGCGCGTAACAAATTTTTCTTTTGAAATGACCATTGCCATCATCATCAAATTCACGTTATTCGGTTTGGTATGGTGGCTTTTTTTCGCAGGACAAAAAGTAAAAGTTGATGAAGAAACCTTAACTACTCGATTATTCGGCTCGGCAACATTGAACGAGGAAAAATTAAAATGATTACTACTGAAGTTGTAGATTTATCGCGGATGCAGTTCGCCGTCACGGCGATGTATCACTTTTTATTTGTGCCGCTGACGCTGGGTTTGTCATTTATTTTAGCGATTATGGAATCGCTTTATGTGATGACAAATAAGCAAATTTATAAAGACATGACCCGCTTTTGGGGCAAATTGTTCGGTATTAACTTTGCGATGGGCGTGACGACTGGTTTGACAATGGAATTTCAATTCGGCACAAACTGGTCGTATTACTCGCATTATGTGGGTGATATTTTTGGTGTACCGCTTGCGATTGAAGGCATGATGGCGTTTTTCTTGGAATCAACGTTTGTAGGCTTGTTCTTTTTCGGTTGGGACAGAATGAGTAAATTGCAACATTTATCCACAACGTGGTTACTTGCGTTGGGAACGAACTTGTCAGCGTTATGGATTTTGATTGCGAATGCGTGGATGCAAAATCCTGTCGGTGCAGAATTCAATTACGACACCATGCGAATGGAACTCACCAGTTTTTCTGAAATCTTTTTTAATCCTGTCGCGCAAGTGAAATTTGTTCACACCGTTGCAGCAGGTTATGTAACTGGTTCAATGTTTGTGTTGGGAGTCAGTGCATTTTATTTGCTAAAAAATCAAGATGTAGCGTTTGCGCGTCGTTCATTTAGGATTGCGTCAGGTTTTGGTTTAGCGTCTATTTTATCTGTGATTCTTCTTGGTGACGAAAGTGGTTACACGGTGGGCGAGGTGCAACGCGCCAAACTTGCTGCAATTGAAGCCGAATGGGAAACCGAAGAAGCTCCAGCGTCTTTTACATTAGTGGGTTTTCCAAATGAAGAAACCAGAACCACTGATTACGCGATTAAATTTCCCTATTTACTCGGTTTAATTGCGACCCGTTCCATTGATGAAAAAATTGATGGGTTAGATATTATTCGAGAACGCAAACGTCATCGTATTAAAAATGGCATGATTGCTTATGAAAATTTGCAAATTTTGCGCGAGGATAAAAATAACGACGTTGCCAAAGCCATTTTTGAAAAACACAAAATCGATTTAGGTCATGGTTTGTTGCTCAAAAAATATACTGAAAATGTCGTTGATGCGACACCCGCTCAAATTGAATCAGCCATTAAAGATTCGATTCCCAAAGTTGCCCCGATGTTTTGGACATTTCGCGGCATGGTATTTTGTGGCGTGTTGATGTTATTTATTTTCGCGGCTTCGTTTTATCACAACATGAAACGCGATGCCCATAATCAACGTTGGCTTTTGAAAATGGCATTTTGGGGAATTCCATTACCTTGGATTGCTGGCGAATTGGGTTGGATTGTTGCCGAATACGGTCGTCAGCCTTGGACAATCGCTAACATTTTGCCAACGCATTTAAGCACTTCCAGTTTAAGCAGTGGGCAACTTTACGGCAGTATTGCAGGCTTTTTTGTGATGTACACCGCGTTATTGTGTATCGAATTATTTTTGATGGTCAAATACGTTCGTCTGGGCGCAAGCAGTTTGCATACAGGCAATTATCACTTTGAAAAACAAGGAGCAGGTCATGTTTGATTATGAATCGTTACGCATTATTTGGTGGGGCATTTTAGTCTTTTTGATTTGTGGCTTTGCGGTGATGGATGGCTTTGATTTTGGCATTGCGATGTTGTTGCCATTTTTAGGAAAAACTGACGACGAACGCCGTGTGATGCTCAATACCGTTGGACCAACGTGGGAAGGCAATCAAACGTGGCTTGTAACACTTGGCGGCATTACTTTTGGCGCATGGTCAATTGTGTATGCAGTTTTATTTTCAGGCGTTTATGCGGGTTTGCTTTTATTGTTATTTGCCTTATTTTTGCGTCCCGTCGGGTTCGATTATCGTAGCAAATTAGCGTGTCCGAAATGGCGCAATTTCTGGGATTGGGGTTTATTTGTAGGAGGAACTGTTCCAGCCGTTGTATTAAGTTTAGCGGCAGGGAATTTAATGCTCGGTCTGCCATTTGAACTCGATGCCGATATGCGTTCCACTTACACAGGCGGATTATTTGATTTATTTACGCTATTTCCATTACTTTGCGTATTAGTTGGCGTGACGTTGTGTGTTATGCACGGCGCAGTTTATCTGCATTGGAAAACAGAAAGTTTTATTGCAGAACGCGCTCAAAATGTCATTCGTATCAGCAGCATTTTATTTGTGGTGTTGTTTTTATTGGCAGGACTTTATATTGCATTTGGCGTAGAAGGTTATCGCGTCACCTCTGCCATTAACACCAACATTACCGCGCATCCGTTACATAAAACGGTCGAAAAAAGTACAGGTTTATGGCTTGCCAATTACGGTAATTATCCATTGCTTTTACTTGCGCCATTATTAACAGTTGGGGCGGCGTTATCAGCACCATTTTTCACCGCGAAAAAGCATTCTGCAACCGCGTTTGTGTTAAGTAGTTTGGCAATGATTGGCGCGATTGTGACAGCAGGCGGTTCGATGTTTCCGTTTGTATTACCTTCAACGCTTTCAATTACTAGCAGTTTGACGATTTGGGATGCAAGTGCGAGCCATTACACAATGAAAATG
>CAIVBX010000012.1 GCA_903904275.1 uncultured Pseudomonadota bacterium | reverse complement strand
TAATTTTTATATTTGCATTGAGATTCGCATCGTTGATTAAATCATTGATTCTAATTCCAAATTGCTGGCTAACGCCTTTTGTACTTCGAATGACACTAGCTCTATTTCCATCGGCATATTGCCCTAAACCACCAACCTGTATCATTAAATCAAGTAAGGTCATGTCTTTTTTATAGGGAAATGCTTTTGCAGAAAAACTGCCACCGCGCCCGCCCATTGATCCAGAACTCCCGCCGCTTGCCATAGAATTCCCCCCACTGCTAGAACTTCCACTGCTATTTAATTGTCCGATAATTCTAACCTGTTGTGAAAAAACACCTTCAAAACCCGCCACCATAATCACAACTTGTGGATCTCTAACGTATTTCTCAAGTCGCTTTTCCATTGACCGCGCTAATTCAGCTGGTGTTTTTCCGCTCGCTAACAAATCTTCCGCAAGTGGTATAGTAATTTTACCATCGGGACGGACAATCGCTGTTGTAGAAATATCAGGATTTCCCCACACAAAAATTTGGATATTATCACCAGGTCCGATTACATAAGTGTAATCAGAAGGAACTACCGCATCTTGATTTAAAGGCGGATAACTACATCCTGATATTATTAGTAACACAGACATAAAAAATGCCAATTTTACTTTTTTTAAAAGCATCACTACATTCACCTTAAACATTTAAATGTTAAATAATTTCAGATTGCTAAAAAATTAGCGTTTTGGTTTTGAAATTCATTATATTCATAAAACAATGCCATAAAAATCTTTGTACCATTTTACAAAGTTCTCAATCCCTATTTCTAAAGGTGTAGCAGGTTTATATCCAAAATCTTTTTCCAAATCCGAGACATCAGCATAAGTGTCTGGAACATCGCCAGGCTGTAACGGTAATAAATTTTTTATTGCTTCTTTTCCTAAGCACTTTTCTATCGTTTCGATAAATGATAATAAATGAACAGGATTGTTACTACCTATATTATAAATACGATAAGGAGCCAAACTACTGGATGGGTCTGGATTTTCACCTGTCCAGTTTGGATTTTTTTCAGCTGGATTATCGATAATTCTGACTAAACCTTCAACTATATCGTCTATATAAGTAAAATCTCGACGATGATTACCATAATTGAAAACATTTATCGCTTTCCCAGCAAGGATGTTTTGAACAAAAATGATTGGTGACATATCGGGTCGTCCCCATGGTCCATAAACAGTAAAAAACCGCAATCCTGTTGTGGGTAAATTATAAAGGTGACTATAAGTATGCGCCATCAATTCATTAGATTTCTTAGTTGCGGCATAAAGTGATACGGGGTGGTCAACATTATCATGAGTAGAAAATGGTATGTTCGTATTTGCACCATAGACTGAACTTGATGACGCATAAGCTAAATGTTCAACTTGATTATATCGGCAACCTTCTAAAACATTCATAAAGCCAATGATATTTGAATCAATATAAGCATGAGGATTTGTTATTGAATAACGAACACCAGCTTGTGCTGCGAGGTGCATCACTTTTTGAAATTTTTCAACTAAAAAAAGTTCTTGCATCGCCTCCTTATCTGCGATGTCTAATTTGATAAATTTAAAATTTTGGTAACTTTTTAACTCATCTAATCTTGCTAATTTCAGATTAACATCATAATAATCGTTAAGATTATCAATGCCAATTACGTCATCACCACGCTCTAACAATCGCTTACTAATGGCAGCACCAATAAATCCTGCTGCACCCGTTACTAAAATTTTCAAAATCGTTACCCCTTAAAATATATTTTTAATGATGCAAAATCGATACAAAATGAATTATCGATATTCCTTTTGTATCTCGTCAAACAACGCTTTTGCTGTTTTTTCATCTGAAAAATCACCATATTTTTCGGATAACTCAATAGATTGTTTAAGTTCGGCAATTGCTGCGCCATTGTTCTTATTTTTGTGGTACGCAACACCCAAATGGTATCTAAATACAGCTACATTTGGAGCTGTTGTAATGATTTGTTTTAGTAATTGAATGCCTGTAACTAAATCGCCTTGTTTAATAACAGCCCAAGCATAAGTGTCTTTATAATAAGGTTGTTTTGAATCTTTAAATCTTTCAGATAGTTTAACGGCTTCGTTCAATTTATCATCACTGTTGTAATGTTCTGTCAGCACGGAAGCTAAATTATTGATAGCTAATTCAAAATTAGAGTCTATTTCCAATAGTGTTTTATAAGTCGTTACCGAAGAATCATAGTCGCCAACAACTTCATAAAGTCGTGCTAGCGGAAATAATAATTTTAAATTACCTGGATTCTGTTTTAATCCCGCTTTATAAATAGAAATAGCCAATTTATTATCACCTTGTGCCAATTTTCCTTTAGCTTGCATTTCATACAATTCAGGCGATTTGTTATTTGAATCAATTAAACTTTGCAATAACGCATTTGCTTTATCAAATTTTTTATCTGAAATCCAAAGGTTACTTAAAATAATACTCGCAGACACGTTTTGAGAATTTTTCAACAGCAAATTATCTAATAGTGCAATCATTTCAGACTTTTTATTTAGACTTTCATAACATTTCAACAAGTTAGCTAAAACATCATAATTATCTGGAATTTCTGTTACTAATTTTTTATATAGCACAATCGCTTTAGCATATTCATTTTGTGCTTGAAAAAGTTGCGCTTCCAAATAATTTTTCAATCTTTGTGCTTGTGGATTTACATTATCACCAATGCGTTGTAATGTTTCCCTAGCTTCATTCCACTCACTTGCTAATAAATCCACTTTTACCAACTTCTCAAGTAATATCAAATTATCAGGTTCAATGAGTAATGCTTTTTCAATAAGTTGCTTTGCATAACTTAAATCTTTCGTTTCTACAGCACTGTCATAAAGATACGTTAATGCCTGTAAATTATTTGGTCGAAACTCAATAACATTTAAAAATTGTTTTTCTGCTTGTTTTTTATCGCCTTTTGCCGCGTAGGTTTGCCCTAATAAAATAAGCGTTTCTTCAGAATTTGATTTTTCCCAAAGAATTTTTGATAGCAACGTAATGGCATCATCATAATTTGCATTTACCAAAAATAATCTGGCTTGTAAAATTTTTGCATCAATATAATTTGGATTTTGACTTAAAATCTCATCAGAAATTTTCTTCGATGTTTCAAAATCTTTTTGCATAAACGCAATTTTTGCAAGTTGTATTTTTGCCAAAACTACATCGTCTTTTTTGTCTAACTGAATGATTTTATTAAGTACGTTCTTTGATTCGTCAAAATTTCTTTGTGATGCCATCCAGTCAGCAAAAGAAAATAATGCTTTAGTATCTTTGCTGTATTGTGAAACAAATTGCTCTAATTGTTTTTTAACTCTATCCACATCAACAACCTTCAAAAATTCAAGAAAGAGTATTTTCAATTGAATTTTATCGGGATTTTTCGCCATTAAATCATTCAATATATCCTCGGCTTCTTTCTTCTTACCCGTCTGAGCATAAATTCGAGCGAGCGTAATTTTATAATCTTGATTGTCAGGATTAAATACTACTAATTCTTTGTAATCCTCAATTACCGCATCAATGTTTTTGTTTTTTGCATCTAATTGAATTTTAAACATTCGCAAGGAAATATTTTTTTCGTCTAATTTAATAGCGGCATTGATTGAAGAAAAGGCTTCATCAAATTTTTCATTTTCGCCATAAATAACGGAATTTAGCAACAACGCATCAACCTGATTAGGTTCATTTTTTAATACGTTATCAACAATAATTTTTGCATCAGCTTGTTTTTTTTGTTTAACAAAAATAGAGGCTTTTAACAATAATGCTTCAGCATTATCACTTTTTTCCTTCAGTAACATTTCGGCTTGTTCAAGAGCGGATTCGGTGTCACCTAAAAGAAGTTGAATTTTACCAAGTTTTAGTCTTGCTTCAGCGCGTGTTGGTTCTAATTCAAGTGTTCTTTTCAAATTTTCAACCATTGTTTTATATTGATGATTTTTTTCATCTAACATTGCAAGGTAATAATGTGTATCGGCGACTGTTTTATCCGTTTGATTCGAGGTTTTTAGTTCAAGTAAGGCTTTGTCATAATCCCCTTTATTGAAATACTCAACGCCTTTTTGTAAATGCTCTTTGGAATCTTCTTCTTTATTACAACCAGTTAATAACAACAAAGAAGAAAAAAAAGTCATTGTCAACGTTCTTGTATTTTTATATTTAATCATCATTTTTGACTCGCCCAGCGTAAATAGCTAAAAAGTTTAACAACACAAAGATATTTTGTTTCAATCAAACATAGTTAAAAAAATAGTGATATTGAAACAGTATAAAAAATGGAATTATTCCCAAATAAAAATTTTAACTCTCTACAACAAGCGGCAATTTGATCGTAAATGTTGTCCCAGCTCCAAGTGTACTATCAACAGTAATTTCTCCTGACTGTTTAACAATGTAATCTTGAGCCTCATAAACACCAATTCCCATTCCTGCATTCCCTTTTGTTGTATCAAAAGGTTTAAAAAGTCGTTCTGAAATAAACTTACTATCCATCCCAGAACCATTATCAATAATTTTAATGATGACCTGGTTTTCATTTTGACTTAATTCTAATTTTACAAAACCCATTTCAGAGGTTGCATCTTGTGCGTTTTGAACCAGATGTCCTAAAACAGCAATCATTTTTTCCCTATCACCTAATGTTAAAACGGCTTCGTCGTGTGAAATTAACTGTAACGTAGGTTTATTTCCTGCTTGTTGAATAGCAACATCGGCAATAATTTCACAAAGATTGATAACAGTAGAATGCTCGCTTTTTACATTGCCTTTTTTTAGCTGTGCCAAAATGTTATCAATTTTACAAACTACGTTTTCAAGCGTTTCAATTGCATCATCAATAAATTCTGGATTGTGTTTGTGTTCAGCGGAATTCCGTACAATCATTGAAATTTGTGCCACAAGATTTTTTAAGTCATGAACTAAATAAGCAGAAAATCGATTATAAGCTTCAAATTGTCGAGATTTTGCTAAAGCTTCACTAGCTCGACTAAGTGCTAACGCATTTGCTAATTGCATTCCCGCTGTTTTCAATAAATCGTGATCTTCCCAATTTAATTTTCTAAAGACTTTAGCCCGCGTTAAAACAACAAATGCTTCGACGTCATTTTGATAAAACAAAGGAACAATTAACCAAACCTGCTTTTCTTTTATGCGCCATTCTGACAAATTTACGCCATCATAAATAGCCTCGTTTCGTTGAAATTCTGCAAAATCAATCACCCAGTGTTTAAAGGTTAAAAATTTTATCATCGAATCATTGCCACTAATCAAATTCGTCGATTCAAATCCCAAGTTTTTTTCTTCGCTTAAATAAAAATTACCCTGTTCATTTTTTAACCACAATCCACCTCCCGAACTATCTACTAATTCTGTCATGGTTTTTATAATAAATCCTGATAATTCACTCATTGAATCAAGTGTTGCAATCGATTTACAAAGTTTTATCCATTCATCTCGATAATCATAACGATGTTGAAAAAAATGTTTATTCACATAAACTTTCGCAATTGCTCGAAATCGTCCTGAAATAAAAGTTACCGAAAGAACTAAAATTGCCATAAAAACAAATAGCAACTGAGCAATTTCACCCCAATTTCCACCGTAATCTCGAATATAAAACCCTGTCAACGACATGAAAATTAAATACAGTCCTGTTCCGAATAAAACAGCTGTATGGAAAATAACTTTTCTGGAAATTTTGACTTTTAAGGCATTGGGTTGAAAACGTCGAATCGAAACGAAAAACAATGGAACAATCAACGCGTTAATGAATCCGCGCGAATTCCAAAGCATATCATCGATGTTCACAAACAATAGTGATTTGCTATAGACAAAAAAATCGGTGGCAAATAATGCACCTAAACTTAAACAGCATGATTTAATAATCCAAAGAAATTCTTGTGTTGCATTTCGATAAACTTGTTCTACAAGAATTAAGCCGATAATCGCAAATATCGCATGAGCTGAAAGCCGCGGATCTTGTCCAATAACTTCTTGAAAGCTATATCTGAAACCTGTAAAAATTTCTAAGCTGAAAACAACCGTAACAAAAAAAATGACAGCATAAAAAAAACGAGATTTTAATATCAGTGTGTAGTTGGAATTGTATTCCTGATGCGAAAGTAACGCGCCCAGTAACAAAAACCAAGTTGCATTGCGTAATGTTTCAAAAGGTAAAATGTCAGACGTAAAAAGATCTGTACTAAGTTGACTATAAGCAGCAAATCCAGCCCATACAAAAGAGAAAATAAATGCTACAGAAAATGGAAGATTGAATGG
>CAIVBX010000011.1 GCA_903904275.1 uncultured Pseudomonadota bacterium | reverse complement strand
TTTGAATGGTTTTACGATGTAAGACGTAATACCGACTGAAATGGCTTCTTTTACTTTTTCGCCTTCAGAAGATGAAGTTAACATAATCCAAGGTGGTGTTGCTAATTTATCGTCGTCTTTAACCGCTTGATACAACTCAATACCACTCATGCCAGGCATGTTCCAATCACAAATAACGACGTTAAATTTTACTTTTGCCATCATCATCAACGCTTCGCGTCCACCTGGAACGTCCATTACATGAGCAAAACCAGCTTCGCGTAAAATTGCTTTTGTTAAAGTACGCATCGATGCCGCGTCATCAACAATAAGAATCTTTTTTTGTAACATCTCTGGTGATATATCCATTTTCTTTTCCTAAAGGTTATATGGTTGATTTAATTTCACTATGCGCCGTGCCTACGACTTGCTTTGCATTTTACAATATCCACAACAAACCGACAAACGGATTGTTTCAAAAGGTTACAAGTACACAATGCCAGTTTTCACTCCTGAAAAAAGTAGCGTAACTTTACATGATAGAATTGAACTTAAAACAAAATTACACGAAATTAAAATCATGACACATTCAATACTTGAAAAATCTGCTCAAACTTATGCTATTCATTCATGGGGCGATAATTATTTTGCCATCAATCAGAAGGGAAATGTCTGCGTTAAGCCATGCGCGGATAAAAATATCGAAATCGACTTATACGAAATTGCACAATCGCTCAATGATAAAAATTTATCATTACCTGTTTTAGTGCGTTTTATTGATATTTTGAAAGACCGCGCCACACGTTTAGATTTAGCTTTTCAAAAAGCGCGCGGAACATTGAATTATCAAGGCAGTTATACACCTGTTTATCCGATTAAAGTTAATCAACAACGTAAAGTCGTTGAAGGTATTTTAGCCGCTGACAATATCGGTTTAGAAGCGGGAAGCAAACCTGAATTGCTCGCAATTATGGCGTTATCAAAATCGAAAAATGGCACAATTGTCTGTAACGGTTACAAAGACCGTGCGTATATTCGTCTTGCGTTAATCGGTTTAAAAATGGGCTTGAATGTTTATTTAGTGATTGAAAAACCGCTCGAATTGGAATTGATTATTGAAGAATCTGCAAAATTACATGTGATTCCACAAATGGGCGTGCGGGTGCGTTTATCGAGTATCAGCGCGGGAAAATGGCAAAACAGCGGCGGCGAAAAATCAAAGTTCGGTTTGCACGCACACGAACTTTTACAACTTGTTGATCGCTTGAAACAAGCTAATTTATTGAGTACATTAAAATTGATGCACTTTCACATGGGATCACAAATCGCCAACATTCACGATATTAAAGTCGCGCTCAAAGAAGCGGAGCAGTTTTACGTTGAATTTCATCGTTTAGGCGCGGCGATTCAAATTGTCGATGCGGGTGGTGGTTTAGGCGTGGATTATGACGGCAGTAAATCCCGCCGTGAATCGTCGATAAATTACAGTTTGAACGAATACGCGCTCAATATCGTGCGTGGTTTTGCGGAAGTTTGTGCAGAAAAAAATGTGCCGCAACCTGATATTTTCACTGAATCGGGTCGCGCAATGACCGCGCATCATGCCGTTTTGATTAGTGACGTAACCGATATTGAATCGATTTATCGTAATGAATCAGAATTACAGAAATTGCCTGAAATTCAAAATTCTGTTGAAGCCTATCACGACGCGCATTTCAACTTATCGCAAGCACGAGAAAAATTCGCACAAGACCAATGTTCATTAACCGATTTGGCAAAAGCAGAAAATGTGTATTCGCTGTTGTGTCAAAAAATTCAAACGCAATTGAATCCACAAAATCAAAGTGAAGAAACAATTTTGGATGAATTAAATGAAAAACTTGCCGACAAAATTTTCTGCAATTTTTCGTTATTTCAATCGTTGCCAGACGTTTGGGGAATTGACCAAGTTTTCCCAATTATGCCGATTCACCGTTTGAATGAAACGCCAACGCGCCGTGCCGTGATTCAAGATTTAACGTGTGATTCAGACGGGCGAATTGATTGTTATATTGATGGGCAAAATTTAGAAAATACGTTGCCAATTCATGAAATTGATGCAAAAAATCCGTATTTAATCGGCTTTTTTATGCTTGGCGCGTATCAAGAAATTTTAGGCGATATGCACAATTTATTCGGTGACACACATTCGATTAACATCAAACTTGATGAAAATGGCTACCATTTTGAAGATTTGCAAGAAGGCGAAGACGTGTCGGAATTGCTTGATTATGTTCACATTAGCAGCGATGAACTGATGCAAGCATATCGTGAAAAATTGGCGGCAAGTGATTTAACCGATTTAGAAAAACAAACTTATGAAAGCGAATTGCTCGCTGGCTTGAATTCTTATACCTATTTGGCAAAATAACTTAATCGCCATAAAACTCCCAAACGCGCGTGAATGTTAATGAACGCGCTTCGTTTTGTAATTGAAACGGTAACTCATCATAAGGCGCACTTGAACGAATCATATTTTCAACGGCATCATCGAGTTTTTTGTTGCCAGATGAACGTGTAATTTTGAAATTATTTAATGAACCATCGGCGTGAATTTCAATTTTGGTTTCTAACATTCCCGCAGGCAATGTTCCGCTGTCATACATGGCTTGTCCAATGCGTTTTACTTTGGAACTGAACGCGCTGATATATTTGTCGCGTTCACTGACTTGTTGTTGAACTTCGCTACCGACTTGTGAAATTTGTTGTTGCAATGATTCTAGCGACAAACGCGGTTTTTCTTTTGGCGGTTCTTCTTCAATTTTAACTTTTTTAGGCAGTTCAGTTTTAGTGGTTTTAAGCGGTTTTTCCTCTTTTTTAACAACGGTTTCTGATTTTTGAACGGCAACTATTTTGGGTTTAGATGGTTCTTTTTTTTGTTCAACAGGTTTGCTAATCGGTTTTGAAATGGACTTTTTAACAGGTTTGATAAGTTCAGGTTTTGGCGGTTCTGGCAAACTAGCGGGTTGCAATTCTGCGACGATTTCATCGTTTTGTTTTGCTTTAATCGGCGCAGTTTTCGTAATCAATGACACTTCAATGACTTTTGCAGACGGATGTTCAGGTGGTTTCGGTTTGAGGGTGAAATTGAGCCAAATCAATAAATGCAAAACAACCGCTATTCCTAACGCCCAAATCATTTATGCCACAACTTGTGCAATGTGATCCATCAACATTCCCGCAATGTTCAAACCGAATTGCGCGTCTAGTTCTTGTACGCAAGTGGGGCTGGTCACATTGATTTCGGTGAGCGTGTCGCCGATGACATCTAAACCGACAAAAATTAACCCTTTCGCTTTCAAGGTGGGCGCAACTTGGCTGACAATCCATTTATCACGTTCTGTTAATGGACGACCTTCGCCACTGCCACCTGCGGCTAAATTGCCGCGTGTTTCGCCTTGCATTGGAATTCGCGCTAACGCATACGGCACAGCTTCGCCATTCACAACTAAAATACGTTTGTCGCCATCTTTGATTGCAGGTAAATAACGTTGTGCCATGATGTAACGCCGATTAAAATTGGTCATGGTTTCCAAAATCACGCTGATATTTGGGTCGCCCATTTTTAAACGAAAAATCGACGCACCGCCCATGCCATCAAGTGGTTTTAAGATAATGTCTTGTTGCTCGGCTAAGAAATCACGAATTTGCGCGGAATTACTTGAAACCAACGTTTCCGCGCAACATTGCGAAAACCATGCGGTAAATAATTTTTCATTTGCATCGCGCAATGATTGCGGTTTATTGACCACATAAACGCCTGCATTTTCGGCTTGTTCCAAAATG
>CAIVBX010000010.1 GCA_903904275.1 uncultured Pseudomonadota bacterium | reverse complement strand
ATTGTTCGAATGTTAATGTTTTTGGAACAATCCCAAATCCACCCGTTTCTAATTCGACTGCTTCATGTGTTTCAGGATGTAAATCGTAGTTTTTTGATGAGTTGATAACGGCATCAGCCATTTTTTTTGTCGCAAAAGGCTTGCCGCTTTTTGATAACTGTGGCGCAACTTCCCCGCTTTCTACTGGTGAACTATTCGGAATTTGCGCTAAGTTTGCCACAGATTGTGACAGACTAGTTTCAGTTGTTTCCATTTTGGAATCAACTGGTAAATTTTTGTTACCAGTTGTCAAGGAATCCTTGATAACTGCCTTATTCCCAGTCAACGCTTCATAAGTTTGCGCGTTCACATCGTCGCTAAACTTTTGATTGTCTGGCAAGGATTTGAATTGCTCAAAACTCAATGAACTGGTGGGCGCAATCGCATAACCGCCTTTAATCGGTACGATTTCGTGTGTGTCATTATCAAGGCTTGGATTGTTTTTTAACGCTTGCCGCGCCTTTGTTGCGTCTTGAAATGGGGCTTTATCTGACGGGCGCATGATTAAGCCTTGAATGTCGTCGTAAGAAATAGGAACAGAAACGCCTTCGTTTTTTACTGGTAAAAAATCACCTGTTTTTTCTTCCTTCTTTTTTATGTCATTTTTTGCTAACGCAATTGGCTCAACTTGGTCGCTATCTAAATTCCACTTATCACCAGATTCATCAAGGTATTCATCACCGCTAACGTGTTGATATGGCGTGTTATCTACAGGGTCAATGTGAGTGGGCGTAAATCCACTGTCTTTTTGTGTGTCTGATTTAGGTTTCAACGCAAAACCACCATCAACAGGCGTGATTTCGTGTGTTTTGGTTAAACCTTTTACCGCGAGTTGGCTTTTTGCAATGGATTCTGACGCAAACGGGTTGCCGTCTTTTTTTGTAATTAAATCAGATTGTGGCGTTGATGGTGTTTGAATCAATCCGAATTTATCGGGCGTTGGTTTATAGCCTAAATGTTCAGCATAAGCGCGTGGCACAACATCATAAAATTCATTAACCTTTTCACCGTCAACATCTTTTGTTTTTGAAATCTCTAACGCTTGCTGTTTTGACATTGGTGGTAAATCAACGAATTTACCGTTATCCATCGACAATACATAATCATCATCAATCGCCACTGTTTGCGCGGCTTTACCTTTCACTTTTGGTAAATTGATTAGGCGTTTTTGTCCACCTTCTGCAATGGGTAAATCTTCATGATTTCCTTCTGGTTGTTCCCCATAACTGCGAGCATCTTTTAATCCGCCTAACTCATTGCGGTTAATAGCGGGTTGCCCAATAAATTCAGCCATTCGGTTGTATTCTTCAATTTCGGAATCAATCGTTTTGCGGTTTGAAGCGTGTCCCTCTTGAATTTGCTTGAACTTAGAATCAAGTAATGGCTTTAAGACTTTAAAGGCATCACTCGAAACGTCGGATGCTGGCGAAACTTCGTTGCTATTTGCATCTTGTCGAACCGATACGGGCGTGGGTTCGATATTCGCTGTTTGCCCATCATTTGAAATCGAAGGCTGTTTATTCCCATTGGCAAGCGTTTGTTGCGCTTTGGATTCTAGTCTATTTTCCAGTGGCGTTGTGGCTTGATTGTCGATTCCAGTTTTTGAGTCCAAAGGCTCAATAGGCGTTTGCGGAGTTTGGCTATCGGTTTTTTGCGAATCAGAAAGCCCGTAATTTGCATTCGCCAAATCATTAGGCGTGTTTGTTTGTTCATCTTCACCACCTGCATTTTGATTGAATTTACTTTGCGCGTAATCGAATTGCGCTTT
>CAIVBX010000009.1 GCA_903904275.1 uncultured Pseudomonadota bacterium | reverse complement strand
TTATTATGACAACTCCTATTATTTTTAGCGATAGTGCTGCCGCAAAAGTTCATGAATTGATTGAAGAAGAAGGTAACGACCAGTTGAAATTGCGTGTTTATGTTTCTGGGGGCGGTTGTTCTGGTTTTCAATACGGTTTTACGTTTGATGAAGAAGTGAACGACGATGATACGCAAGTTGAAAAAAACGGTGTAACCGTTTTAATTGATTCAACTAGCATTGGCTATTTGACAGGTGCAGAAATCGATTACAAAGATGATTTAAATGGCGCACAGTTTGTGATTCGCAATCCAAATGCCACAACAACGTGCGGTTGTGGCTCATCATTTTCGGCGTAATTTTTAAACGTCTAACAAACTTTGAAGCGTTAAAGGCGGCGGCGCGATTTCTAATTTAGCAACAGCTTGAATGGCTTCGCCCGCAATGCCACGAATCGAACCGTACAAATGTGTCGTATTAAGTAACACTTTTTGCAATTGCTTTTCGCGTTGTTTCCAACTGCTTTCAATCACACGTTTTTCTTTGTCTAAATCGGATTGCATTTGGGTAAATGCGTCAACAATTGCTTCAATTTGGGATTTAAATTCGTTGCTGGTTAAAAATCCATACAACATTTCCATTTTCTCGCCTTTATTTTCTTGTGCAATCGCCACGTCGCTCATGTCGATAATCGATTGACGTAATACCGCGCTTAATCCTTTAAATTCTTCAAATGTACAAACCCAAACGCCATCTTTTAAGCCCATTCGCTCCATTTCTTTTGGCATAGTTTGAGTAACCAAAACGCCGATTCGGATATTTTTAGCGCGTAAATCGGCTTTTAATTTTTCAATCCAATCACGTCCAAATTCTTGCGTGCGTTTGCTTTCGTAATAAATCATGCCGCAATTTTGGCGTGTGCGGGTGTGAACAACTTGAATACAATCTGCGCCGCGTTGTCCTTTTTTAATTTCTGTGATGTCGTCAAATGGAAACGAATCACGCAACCATTCTTCAATCGCTAATTCTTGCACTTCGCCTTGCAATTGCGTTGAACCTTGTTCGGCGCGACGTTGAACCTCTTGTAATTCGCGTTTCATATTTTCGAGTTCAAATTCTCTTTCGCGCATTTTGAGTTCAAAACTGTTTTCAATTTTTTGTTTTTCTTCGCGTAACGATTGATTAAATTTTGCTTCTGCTTGCGCTTCGAGCGTGTCTTTTAATTCTAATTTTTCACGTTGCAAACGTTCAATTTCTGCTTTTGCTTTGTTAAATTCGCGCAATTGTTCGGATTTTGAATTTAATTCGTCCCGCATGATTTGAAATTGTGCGGCATTTTCAGATTCCAAATCGGCTTTGATATGCGTGCGTAGCGATTGTTCAAGTCGAAATTTTTCGGCTTTAACTTGTTGTTGTACGGATTCGGCAATTTGCGTTTGCATGGTTTGTTTTTCAAAAGCAATTTGGGCTTTTTCAGCGTGAATTTGAGCGGCAAGTTGTTCGTATGTGGCTTTTTCTTTTGCGGCTTTTTCTTCAAATGAGCGGCGCAAATTGGTTTCAATTTGGCGATATAGCAATTCATCAGCGTTAAAGTGATGCGAACAATTTGGGCAAATAACGGTTTGTTTGGTTTGATTCATTATGATTTTATTTTGATAGTAAATGCCCATGTTCGAGCGTTAAAACACGGTGATTGAGTTTTGAAATCAAGGAAATATCATGCGACGCAATCAAAACGGTCACGCCCACTTGTTGGAATTGTTCAAATAATTTCATAATTTCGGCTGACAAATCAGGGTCTAAATTTCCTGTCGGTTCATCCGCTAAAATCATCAATGGTTTATTCACAATCGCGCGAGCAATGCCAATTCGTTGTTGTTCACCGCCTGATAAAGTCAAAGGGAATTTTTTTTCTTTGCCAAGCAAGCCGACTTTATCAAGTGAGGCACGCACCCGTTTTGAAATCTCTGCATAACTAAAACCCATAATTATCAATGGCAACGCCACGTTATCAAACACCGTGCGGTCGTTAAGCAATTTGTAATCCTGAAAAATCAATCCCATTTTTCGGCGAATAAACGGAATTTGTCCTGATTTGACACGGCTTAAATTGTAATCACTAAACGTAATTTGTCCGCGATTGCCGCGTTCCATCATCGCAATCAATTTGAATAACGTACTTTTTCCCGCGCCAGAATGTCCTGTTAAAAAAGCAATCTCGCCTTTTTCTAATTCAAAACTGACATTTCGCAGCACTTCGCCGACTTCGGGATAACGCATACTGACATTATCGAATTTCAACATGATTTAGTCTTTAATAAACAATGCATTAACAAACGATTCAGCATCAAAATCTTGTAAATCCTCAATGCTTTCACCAATCCCAATAAAACGAATCGGCACGCCAAATTGTTTTGCCAATGCGAAAATGACACCACCTTTTGCTGTTCCGTCTAATTTTGTCAGCGTCAAACCTGTTAATGTCACGGCTTCATTGAACAATTTGGTTTGTGAAACCGCATTTTGTCCTGTACCTGCATCTAAAACTAACAAAACCTCATGTGGCGCGGTGTCATCGAGTTTTGCCATGATACGTTTTACTTTTTTGAGTTCGTCCATCAAATTCGATTTCGTTTGCAAACGCCCCGCTGTATCAGCAATTAAAACATCAATTTTTTTCGCTTGTGCTGAGGCAATCGCATCGTAAATCACAGAAGCTGAATCTGCGCCAGTGTGTTGAGCAACAACGTGAATATCGTTACGTTCGCCCCACGTTTGTAATTGTTCAACGGCTGCAGCTCTAAACGTATCACCCGCTGCAAGCATCACGCTGTGACCTTGCATTTTTAAACGATTTGCCAATTTGCCAATCGTGGTAGTTTTTCCAGCACCATTCACACCAACAACTAAAATCACAAACGGTTTATCTTGTTTTGGAATCGTTAAATTGATGCTGCATGGACGCAGAATTGCCAACAATTCTTCTTTTAAAATCGCTTCTAAAGCCGAGCTGTCTTTGAGTTCTGAGCGTGTTACACGCTCTTTCAATTTTTCAATGATTGCGCTAGTTGCTTCAAAACCAACATCTGCCATCAATAAGTTGGCTTCGATTTCTTCTAATAAATCATCGTTAATCGTTTTTGATAAAGATAACGTTGAAAAAACGCCGCCCAAACCATTTCGTGTGCGTTGAAGTTGGGATTTTAAACGTCCATAAAGCGAATCGGTTGCTGTTTCTTGAACAACTTCTTTTGTTTTAGGTGTTTCAATTTCTTGCGAAAGTGGAAAATCGTATTTGCTGTAAAAATGAATCGAAATCAGCGGTAAAACCAATAAAGTCACTAATGCGGCATGAACAACATTCAACCACCAAGGCAAATTAAACTGAATCGTTAAAACACTTAAAGCAATTTGCAAAAACAATAAACCACTTAACCACAAACCTGATTGGCGTAACGATTTAGATTGTGCGGAAGTCGCTTGAAAACTCACCCCACTTAACACGACAAAACATAACAATGCACCAACGCGATGTAACCAAGCCAAGGTAATTTGCGCGTCATACGCCACAACACCGCTGTAATGATTTTGCAAGCCATAAAGTAAATTTAAAGCGTTGTCATAATTTAGCGCAGGCAACCATGTTCCGTTACATTGTGG
This sequence comes from uncultured Pseudomonadota bacterium, assembly GCA_903904275.1. Taxonomy (GTDB): domain Bacteria; phylum Pseudomonadota; class Gammaproteobacteria; order Methylococcales; family Methylomonadaceae; genus UBA10906. The sequence goes on along the minus strand of CAIVBX010000009.1, from coordinate 13,198 downwards.
AAAACCTCGGCACGCTAACGCCGCGTGATTTGCCGTTGTCCAATCACCTAAAAAAATTTGAATTAAAATGACAGCAAGCGCGACTTGTACAAATAAACGGCTTTGCGGTTGTGGCGATAAAATAACGCGCGAATCTAACCGTAAATACAACGCGAAAAATAACCAAAATAAACTACTCACTAAAAATAATGTGCCTGTCACCACAATTGGCATCATTTGAGAAAGTAGTCGATGAAATTCGTTTAAATTACCTAAATCTATCGGCGATAAACGTAGCCATTCGCTGCTAATAATCACTATTAACGTAAGAAGGACGCTTGCCCCTGTTATTTTTCTAAACATTTTTTACTAACCAATTTGTGAAATTTTTAAAAGGTGCATTAAATCGCTTTTTACATCGTATGGATTAAATGGTGGCGCGTATTGCATCATAAAATTGCCCAGCGGATCGACCAAAAGTAATGCACCATCGGGAATTTTTCCATTATAAAGCGCATTCAGTTTTTCAATCACCGCCGCATTTGGTTTTAACCGTAATAAATCACCATCATTTTTCCACCAAGTCGCGGCGGTTTCAGATGTCGTATTTGCATCTAAAATCAAAACCGCGCGACGAGTTCGGACTAATTCTTTGTTTAACATTAAACGTAATTGCTGGCTTTTATGAATTGCATCTAAACAAATATCGTTGCAATTTGCGGTTGGAATCACATTCACAATCAACCAATGTGCTTCCAATTCTTTTAAATTTTCCTGTGAAAAAGTGTCAAACCCTTGAAAATCTGTGCGTTCAGTTGGCATGGCAGGTGAAATAAGTTGCCCTTTGTTTGTCGCGGCAGAATTGAGTAATTCAGGATTTTTTGCCAAATACCACGCGATACTAAAAGGAATAATCGACATAGCGAAAATGCCAATTATCAGTTGTCTGTTTTTACGTTGTTGCGGTGTCATAAATTCTCTTTTTAAGTGTTAATTGACAAATGAACGGGTTGTTTGTTTGCCAATAAATAAATCGTTGCTAACGGTTTCAACCGCTTTTAGCCATTTTAAAGATTGTTCACATTCAGGCGAATAAGGTGGAGCTTTGCAAACGCTTAATTTTCCGTCTTTCGATTGGTCAAAATGCAAACCTGTTAAAGGGCGAATTACTGTATTTTCAGGTTGAGCTGTGAAATCCATAATCGTTTTTTGATTAAAATGCAGCAAATTTAAAATCAATTTCGGCACTTGATAAAGCGGCAAACTACCCACTTTCACCGCGCCTTTTTTACCGTCAATAATTAACAATGGCGTGCTGACATAAGATTTAAACATGGCATCGGAAAAATCGCCTCGTTCTTTTGTTAAAAAATTTGATTCAACATACCCCGCGAAATTTTCACCTAAAAACGGTAAATGGTCGCCAAAAGCCACAATAATTCCATTTGGGTCTTTAGCTTGTAGATTTTTGATAAAATCGACGAATTCTTGTGATTTATAAAACGTGGTATTCGCATAAGCCGTCACTTCTTCCACTTTGGAATTGCTGGTAATTAGGGCAGGGCGATTTTCATTTAGCGGATAATCCCAATGCCCAAAATAGGTCACAATGTAATCTAAAATTGGTTGTTGTGAATTTAACGTGTCCGAAATTTTGCTTAACACTTGGCGATATAACGAACTATCGCCCAAAAATTCGCGGTTAATATCGTCTAAATCAAAATCTTTTTCCGACCAATACGTTTGAAAACCAACGCGATGATAGGCATTTACGCGATTCCAAAACACGGGAACATTGGGATGTGAAACTACAGTTTTATAACCTTTTTCAGCGAGTAAATGCGGCAAACACGGCACTTCATTCAACAACTGCCGTTCAAATTTCACCGTGTTTTTCGTCACAGGAAAACCGCACAAAATTTCAAATTCTGAATTTGCGGTCATGCCAGCAAAAACAGGTACGAGTGCCGTTGAATTATTCGCATTTTTCCAAATTTTACGAAAATCTGCGGATAATGGATTTTTGTTAAATTTCACTTTGGCTAAATTATTCGCGTCCCAAAACGATTCTAATAAAACGATATGCACATTGCGTGGTTGGAAATCTTCAAAGGTATTCGCTTCAGTTTGTTGATTGAGTAATTGTTGCGCGGCTTTTTTTACTTCATTTTCATCGGGCGCAGAATCCGCTAACAAAAAATAACGCGCCGTTTCAACAAGTGTGTGAATTGTCGCGCCTTGCCAAACATAATTAGCACGTTGATTCCAAGGCATTGTGCCGATATAAGTATCAATTGGTTCAACAATTAAATTTGGCTGATAAATCGTTGTAATAGTTAATAATCCTGCAAATACGCCACTGATATAATTGTGAAAACGCCGTAAAGTAAAATTAAAAATTAGCAAACTTCCTAAGATAACTAAGGGCAACGCTAAAGCAAAAAATTTCCAGCCATTTAGAATCAGCAGCAACGACCGTAACGCAAAAATATCGTCAGGCATTAAAGGACCACCGAAAAACGCAATTTTTATCGGATTTCCCAAATACAAAATGCCCATAATTAGCGCGTGTAACATGACGAAAATCCATGCTTTCCGCGATAATGCGTACAAAATATAAGCAAATATCAACTGTACAAAACCATCGAGTGGAATGGAACTTGATACAATTTCAACATCAAATTGCCAAGCACTAATAAGGTAATAAAAAACGTAAAGAAAAATGGTTGAATAAATCGGCAAAAATGGCGAATGTCGAAATTTTTTAAACGTCATGAAATTAACGCCAACGCAAACATTAAACCATCTTCACGTCCGCCAACGGCTTCATAATAATTTTTTCGCACGCCAATTTCATTAAATCCGATTGATTCATACAAACCAATTGCATGAATGTTTGACGGGCGTACTTCTAAAAACATCGTTTCAGCTTCTTTTCTGGCAATAGAAATGAGATGTTCTAAAATTTTTCGTCCAATGCCTTGTTTTTGTTCTTTTGGTGAAACGCATAAATTCAAAATATGTGATTCGCCAACTGCCATCGACATAATGCCATAGCCTAAAATTTCATCGCCTAATTCACAAACCCAACAGTCGTAACGCGTATTTAAGCAATCTCGGAAAATATCTTCACTCCAAGGAAATAAATAACTCGATTTTTCAATTACAATTACTTGCGGCAAATCGGTACGGTTCATTTTTCGTAGGCGCATCAATTCTTTGCGCCCCACAGAATCAGGAAAAACTTTGGCATAAAACTCCACATCAGCATCATAAATTACAAAATCTTTTACTCGGTCAAACAGTCCACGCATTTTTTAATTCTCTCAACACAAAATCGCTAATAATTGTCATAAAGTTTCGATATTGTCGCATTTTTTAAAAAAATAAAGGCAGTCAGTGAGAACAATAATTACGTTGGTTTAAAACAAAAAATCAAAATGTTATGATTAGCACAGTTTAAACAACAATAAACAATAAAAGGGCTGCGTGATTTGCAGCTTTTTTTGTATTTAGGTTTTATTTTTAGAGGAGCAAAAAATGAGTAAAGATTTCATTTTCACATCAGAATCGGTTTCAGAAGGACATCCTGACAAAGTGGCGGATCAAATTTCTGATGCTGTTTTGGATGCAATTTTGGCGCAAGACCCTAAAGCGCGTGTGGCGTGTGAAACGCTAGTTAAAACAGGGATGGTTATTTTAGCTGGTGAAATTACGACTGATGCGTGGGTCGATACGGAAGCGTTGGTGCGTAAAGTTGTTTGTGAAATTGGTTACGACAACGGCGAAGTCGGTTTTGATGGCAACAGTTGTGCGGTTTTAAACGCGATTGGCAAACAATCTGCCGATATTGCAATGGGCGTTGATGAAGATACGAACCACGAACAAGGCGCAGGCGATCAAGGTTTGATGTTTGGTTATGCGAGCAATGAAACTGATGTTTTCATGCCAGCACCAATTACTTATTCGCATTTGCTCGTTAAACGCCAAGCGGAATTGCGTAAAAATGGCACGTTGTCATGGTTGCGTCCAGACGCGAAAAGTCAAATCACATTCCGTTATGAAGACAATAAACCCGTTGCCATTGATGCAGTAGTTTTATCAACGCAACATTCACCTGAAATTAGTCAAAAATCATTGCATGATGCAATCATGGACGAAGTGATTTTGCACACGTTGCCAAAAGAATGGTTGCATTCGGGTACGAAGTATTTCATCAATCCAACAGGTCAATTTATTATCGGTGGCCCAGTTGGCGATTGTGGTTTAACTGGTCGTAAAATTATTGTTGATACTTACGGCGGTATGGCACGACACGGTGGCGGCGCATTTTCAGGAAAAGACCCTTCAAAAGTTGACCGTTCAGCAGCTTACATGGCACGTTATGTAGCGAAAAATATCGTTGCAGCGGGTTTGGCAGAACGTTGCGAAATTCAAGTTTCTTACGCAATTGGCGTAGCTGAACCCACTTCAATTAGCGTTGAAACTTTCGGTACAGGCAAAATCGATGAAACGAAATTAGTGGCTATCGTGCGTGATGTATTCGATTTACGTCCAAAAGGCTTAATTTCACAATTAGGTTTATTAAAACCAATTTACCAACCGACTGCCGCTTACGGACATTTTGGACGTAACGAAGACACTTTCAGTTGGGAAAAAACCGACAAAGTTGACGCATTAAAATCTGCCGCAGGCATTTAATTTTACAAACTAGGATACAAATTAAAATGAGTTTTACCGATTACAAAGTGGCTGACATTTCGTTGGCAGAATGGGGACGCAAAGAAATCAACATTGCGGAAACCGAAATGCCAGGTTTGATGGCGTTGCGCGAAGAATTCGGCGCGGCACAAACGTTGAAAGGCGCACGCATCGCGGGTTGTTTGCACATGACGATTCAAACCGCTGTGTTGATTGAAACATTAACGGCGTTAGGCGCGACGGTTCGTTGGTCATCATGCAACATTTTTTCAACCCAAGACCACGCAGCAGCAGCAATGGCAGCAGCGGGAATTCCTGTTTTTGCATGGAAAGGCGAAACTGAAGCCGAAGCGAATTGGTGCATCGAACAAACCATCATCGGTACAGATGGCTGGAGACCAAACATGATTTTGGACGATGGCGGCGACTTGACCAACATGATGCACGACAAATTCCCTGAACTCATGGCGGACGTGAAAGGCTTGTCAGAAGAAACGACGACAGGTGTTTTGCGTTTGTATGAACGTGTAACAAAAGGCACATTGAAAGTGCCTGCGTTTAACGTCAATGATTCGGTGACAAAATCGAAATTCGATAATTTGTACGGTTGCCGCGAATCGCTTGTTGACGGGATTAAACGCGCTACAGACGTAATGATTGCTGGCAAAATCGCAGTTGTTGCAGGTTATGGCGACGTGGGTAAAGGTTGCGCTCAATCATTACGCGGTTTAGGGGCGACAGTTTGGATTACTGAAATCGACCCAATCTGTGCATTGCAAGCAGCAATGGAAGGTTATCGCGTTGTCACGATGGAAGAAGCAGCATCTCTTGCAAACATTTTTGTGACGGCAACAGGCAACTTCAACATCATTCGTCATGAACATTTGCTTGCGATGCGTGACCAAGCGATTGTGTGCAACATCGGGCATTTTGACGCAGAAATCGAAATTTCATCATTGCGTCAATACACTTGGGAAAACATTAAACCACAAGTTGACCATGTTATTTTCCCAGATGGCAAACGCTTGATTATTTTGGCTGAAGGTCGCCTTGTGAATTTAGGTTGTGCAACGGGTCATCCAAGTTTTGTAATGTCGAATTCGTTCTGCAACCAAGTTTTGGCGCAAATGGAGTTATGGAATAATTCGAGTTTCTTTGAAAACAAAGTCTATATTTTGCCAAAGAAATTAGATGAAAAAGTGGCGCGAGCGCATTTGGCGCAAATCGGTGTGCATTTAACAAAATTAACACCTGAGCAAGCCGCTTACATCAGTGTTCCCGTTGAAGGTCCTTATAAACCTGACCATTATCGTTATTAAGTTTTAAAGAACTCCTACGTTTTTGACAAGCGTAGGAGTTTCTTTCCGTTTAAAAAATTCAAAAATGCTTAAAAAATTAGTTTCACAAACTGCCATTTATGGCTTGAGTAGTATTTTTGGACGTTTCCTTAATTATTTACTCGTTCCGCTTTATACCTACTATTTCACGGCTTCCGAATACGGTGTTGTATCTGAGTTTTATGCGTATTCAGGTTTTTTATCGGTTTTTTTATTACTCGGATTTGAAACAGGCTATTTTCGATTTCGTAGCGATAATGAAAAAGCGTATTCGACCGCGTTGCGTTTTATTTTATTTCTAAATTTGCTTGTTTTTACAATACTCATTGCATTAAACAGTACGATTTCGAGTGCATTGAATTACGCTCAACATTCTGAATATATTTTGTATTTCGCGTTGATATTGACGTTTGATGCCATTGCAGCGTTGCCATTTGCAAAACTTCGGGCTGAAAATCGTGCATTACGTTTTGCGAGTATTAAAATTTTTGAAATTTTACTGACCGTGGCGTTAAGTTTATTCTTCATCGTATTGTGTCCTAAATTACAAATGCAAAACATTTCGTGGTTACATTTCGTTTATCAATCTGAAATTGGTGTGGGTTATATTTTTTTTGCGAATTTGATTGCGAGCGGTAGTAAATTTGTATTTTTGATGCCGCAATTGAAGGGTTTAAATGCAGGTTTTGATTGGCAACTTTTCAAAAAAATGGCGCGATATTCATTGCCGATTGTGGTGATAAGTTTTGCGGGAATTATTAACGAAATGTTGGATCGGGCGTTGCTGAAATATCTTTTACCTTATGATAATGCGAAAAATTTAGCACAATTAGGCATTTACAGTGCGTGTTACAAATTGTCGATTTTAATGACGCTTTTTATTCAAGCGTTTCGTTACGCCGCTGAACCGTTCTTTTTTTCGTATGCTAAAAATAGTGATGCGAAAATTATTTATGCGCGAGTTTTGCATTATTTCAGTATTTTTTGCGTGTTTATCTTTTTGCTCGTTACACTGTATTTGGACTTTTTTAAATACTTCATAGGCGAGGAATTTCGTGCTGGTTTGCATGTTGTGCCGATTTTATTGCTAGCAAACTTATTTTTAGGACTTTATGTCAATTTATCGATTTGGTACAAACTGAGCGACAAAACGCTGATTGGCGCAGGCGTTTCGTTATTTGGTGCGAGTTTAACGGTTATTTTGAATTTTTATTGGATTCCAAAATTTGGTTTTACCGGATCAGCTTATGCAACGCTCGTGTGTTACATGGCAATGGCAATTTTTTCTTACGTTTTAGGACAAAAATTTTATCGGGTTGATTATGATGTTAAACGTATTTTGGGATATTTGATTTTCGGTATGATGTTGCATTTAGCAAATGTTGAATTACAACCGTTTTTACATTGGAAAACAGGATTTTTAGCAACCAATTTAATGTGTTTGTATTTATTGGTAGTGGTACTTTTTGAAGGCAAATCATTTCATGTTTCAAAAGTTTGATAATTCAGGCGTAACCTTGTTGCAAATTACGATTCATGATATAAATCCCCGTTCATTTTAGTAACAATCCTCACGTTTATCGTCACGTTTGAAAGGGTGCTTCGTGAAAATTCACAAGTTTTTTAAACGGGATAATCGGTGGCGTAACCCAATGGGACAGCCAGTCCCTTCATTTTAGGAGAAATAAATGGCAGCAGTAACTATGCGTGAAATGCTCGAAGCGGGCGTACATTTTGGACACCAAACACGTTATTGGAATCCCAAAATGGCGAACTATCTATTTGGTTCGCGTAGCAAAATCCATATCATTGATTTGGATAAAACGCTTCCTCTTTTCAATGACGCAATGAATTATTTAGGTCAAGTTTCAGCAAATAAAGGCACGATTTTATTTGTTGGTACGAAAAAAGCCGCGCGTAAAGTTGTCGCAGAGCAAGCTGCTTTAGCAGGTCAACCTTATGTCAATCATCGTTGGTTAGGTGGTATGTTGACCAATTTTAAAACGATTAAAAAATCTATTGCTCGTTTGAAAGAACTTGAAGCATTGAAAGCTGATGGCACGTTATATCACCGTTTCGGCAAAAAAGAAGCGTTAGGTATGGAACGTGAATTAGAAAAATTAGAACGTAGTCTTGGTGGTATTAAAGACATGAGAGGCGTTCCTGATGTCATTTTTGTATTAGATGTCGGTTACGAAAAAAATGCCATTGCTGAAGCCATTAAATTAGGAATTCCCGTTGTAGGTGTTGTTGATTCAAACAATTCACCAGACAACGTTGATTACATCATTCCTGGTAATGACGATTCAATTCGTGCGGTAAAATTGTATTGTGAAACCGCCGCATCTTCGATTTTAGATGCAAAAAATGCGATTTCAGGTTTTTCTGCAAAAGCAACTGCTGATGACTTCGTAGAAGAAACAGCAGCATAAAACACTTGCATTAGCTTTTAAACGCTAATGTTGATTCACAAGAACGCCTCCTTTTGGGGGCGTTTTTACAGTAAATACAGCAAAATGAGAGATAAAAATGAGTGTAGAAATTAGTGCATCAATGGTAAAAGAATTACGCGAACGTACCAGTTCAGGCATGATGGAATGTAAACGCGCATTAGTTGAAGCAAATGGCGATATGGAACTTGCTATTGAAAATATGCGTAAAGCAGGTTTAGCGAAAGCTGATAAAAAATCGAATACGATTGCAGCAGAAGGCATCATCGGCGTAAAAGTTAGCGAATGTGGCAAACACGTTGCGATTGTTGATGTAAATTGCCAAACTGATTTCGTTGCAAAAGCAGAAGATTTCGTCGGTTTTGTAAATAGTGTTGCACACGCTTTATTGAACAATGACGGCATTGAAAACGAAGAACAATTACTTGCAATGCCTTTAGAAGACGGTATTACGGTTGATGAAATTCGTCGTGGTTTAATTTCAAAATTAGGCGAAAACATCGTTATTCGTCGTTTTGAAAAATACAAAACAGATGGCGGTACAGCGTGCTATTTACACGGTACAAAAATCGGCGTAATCGTTGAACTTGCCGCAAATGACGCTGAATTAGGCAAAGACGTTGCCATGCACATCGCAGCTTCAAAACCAACTTGCGTTTCTGAAGATCAAGTTTCACCAGAATTGATTGAAAAAGAAAAAGAAATTTTCATTGCTCAACAAGAAGAAAAAATGAAAGGCAAACCTGCTGACATCGTTGAAAAAATGGTTGCAGGTCGCGTGAATAAATTCTTAGCTGAAGTGACTTTAAACGGTCAAGCCTTCATTAAGGATGACAAAATCACGGTTGGAAAATTAGCCGAATCAAAAGGTAATAAAGTAATTCGTTTCAGCCGTTTTGAAGTTGGCGAAGGCATCGAGAAAAAAGAAGAAGATTTTGCAGCGGAAGTGATGGCGCAAGTCAACGCAGTGAAATAAATCGATTCTTGCAAGTAAGGGCGAAAAATCTTTCGCCCTTACATTTTAAAAACCTTTCACCCAAAAAGAAAACATGACTAATCTAATTTGCAAACGAATTTTATTGAAGTTGAGCGGTGAAGCGTTAATGAGTTCATCGGGTGGCGGCAGTATTGATCCCAAAATTGTCAATCGGCTTGCCACTGAAATTAAAGAATTATGTGATTTAGGCGTTGAAGTGGGTTTAGTTATCGGTGGCGGTAACATTTTTCGCGGTGCAGAAAGCGTGGGCGAAGGTTTAAACCGCGTTACAGGCGACCAAATGGGAATGCTCGCAACCGTTATCAACGCACTCGGAATGCAAGATGCACTCGAACATTTAGGACAACCCGTTCGCGTCATGTCGGCAATTAAAATCAATCAAGTTTGTGAAGATTACATTCGTCGCCGTGCAGTTCGCCATTTAGAAAAAGGTCGCGTCGTGATTTTTGCTGCTGGAACAGGAAATCCATTTTTTACCACAGATTCTGCTGCCAGCCTTCGCGCGATTGAAATCGACGCACAACTCATGATTAAAGCGACAAAAGTTCAAGGCGTTTATTCAGCCGATCCAAACAAAGATTCCAACGCTAAATTCTACTCTCGTCTAACTTACGACGAAGCCTTAGACCAACGCTTAAATGTTATGGACACAACCGCGTTAGTGTTATGCCGCGACAACAATATGCCGATGCGGGTCATGAACATTTTTGAACAAGGCGCAGTCATGAAACTCATGACAGGACAAGATATTGGCTCACTTATTGAACGAGGATAATTTCAATGATTAGTGATATTCAACAAGATGCCGCAACCCGCATGGGCAAAAGCATTGATTCGTTAAAACAAGAATTTTCAAAAATTCGTACAGGTCGCGCTCATCCAAGTTTGCTAGACCAAATCGTTGTGTCATATTACGGAACAGATTCAACCATTTCACAGGTTGCAAATGTCGTTGTAGAAGACGCGCGAATGTTAAGCGTTACGCCTTGGGAAAAAGGCATGGTGCAAGCGATTGAAAAAGCGATTATGAAATCGGATTTAGGTTTAAATCCGATGACAAACGGCATGACTATTCGGATTCCATTGCCTGCATTGACTGAAGAACGTCGTAAAGGCTTAGTCAAAATTGTGAAAAATGCCGCTGAAGATGGACGGATTGCAATTCGTAACATTCGTCGTGATGCAAATACATCAATCAAAAATTTGTTGAAAGACAAAATTTGCTCTGAAGACGATGCAAAAGTTGCGGAAGATAAAATCCAAAAATTAACGGATCAACACATTAAAGACGTAGAAAAGCTCTTAGAAGTTAAAGAAGCTGATTTATTGTCAATGTAGAAATTTTATGTCCAATAAGTTTATATCTGCTGCACCCAGTCATATTGCTATCATCATGGATGGCAATGGACGTTGGGCGCAGCAACGTTTTTTGCCTCGTGCTGTTGGACACCACGCAGGTGTAAAATCGGTACGGAGAATTGTTGAATTTTGTGCTGATGATCCTAATTGCAATGTGTTGACTTTGTTCGCATTTAGCAGTGAAAACTGGCGGAGACCTGCGTCAGAAGTGAAATTGCTAATGAATTTGTTTATGAAAACGTTACAAAGTGAAATTGATAAACTTCACAAAAATAACATTCGCTTACGTTTCATTGGCGACCGCACGGCATTTAACGAACAGTTGCAACAAAAAATGTTTGAAGGTGAAGAAAAAACCAAAAATAACACCGCTTTAACGCTTGTTATTGCCGCAAATTACGGTGGACGCTGGGACATTTCTCAAGCCTGTAAAACGATTTCACAACGTGTAGCAGCTGGTGAATTATCACCATGTGCTATTAACGAAACGGTTATCAATGAACATCTTTGCCTTGCTGATTTACCCGACCCCGATTTATTTATTCGTACAGGTGGTGAGCGGCGTGTAAGTAATTTTATGCTTTGGCAACTTGCTTACACTGAATTTTATTTTACATCTACTTTGTGGCCTGATTTTAATAAATTGAGCTTACAAGACGCGATTACTGATTTTAAAAGCCGACAACGGCGTTTTGGGCATACGGGCGAACAAATTGCCGAACTTGCTACTTCTTAAATTATCACCTAAAAAATCCCTATGTTAAAACAACGCATTATCACCGCAACACTGCTCGCCACGTTGGTGGTTTTAGCGGTGTTTGAACTTTCAAATACTTATTTTTCTCTTCTAATTGCCCTTGTCATTTTGCTTGGCGCAAATGAATGGTTAAATCTCACTAAAGTGACAGATACTAAGAAACGTATTTTGTTTTTTTGTTTGTTAATAGGCTCGATGCTTTTTATTCATTTTTGGACGTATTTTTTAGAAGCCTTATCGCCGCTAATGGATTATTTAGCTGAAAAATATAAATTTGTTTTAGAAGACATTCGCAAACAATCAGGACTTTTAGAATGGCTGATGTTACCTGCAATTTTATTTTGGGTAATTGTCATGCTCGCAATTCGCAATTCGCCTGAAGACGCATTAAAACTTGAACTTTCATCATTTAAAGAGGCGGCAATCGGTTGGTTTATTTTGTTGATGAGTTGGATGGCATTATCACGGTTACATTCATTTTATGGTGCAGGAACAACGATTTATTTCTTGGTGTTAATTTGGGTTGCAGATATTGCGGCATTTTTCACAGGCAAAAAATGGGGAAAAAACAAACTTTCTCCTGATATTAGCCCAGGAAAAACAATTGAAGGAATGTACGGTGCATTAGGCGCATCTGTTATTTATCCATTAGTGATTTTAATTACTGTTGGTGCAATGTCGGGCGGTTTAGGTGAAAAATTAACAATTATGTCAATTGCTGATTTCGTATTGTTATCTGTGTTGAGTGTGTTAATTTCGATTTATGGCGACTTATTTTTCAGTGCAGTCAAACGCCGAGCGGGTGTAAAAGACAGCGGTTCGTTATTACCTGGACACGGTGGAATTTTAGACCGAATTGACAGTTTAATTGCTGCTGCACCGTTATTTTACGCGGGGTTCACCTTAAAAGGCTTTGAATTGGAGTTATTATTTTCATGAAAGGCATCTGTATTTTAGGCGCAACGGGGTCAATTGGCGTAAGCACACTCGATGTGGTTGCGCGTCATCCTAATTTATACAAAGTCGTTGCTTTAACTGCTAACAAAAATATCTACGCACTTTTTGAACAATGCCTTGTGCATTCGCCTGAAGTTGTGGTCATTGTTGATGAGCAAAAAGCCGCTGAATTTAAAACAAAAATCGAAAATTCACCGCTGGCGAATTTGCGCGTTTTAACAGGTGCTGATGCGTTGGTTGACGTTTCAACGTTGCCAAATGTCGATTCTGTGATGGCGGCAATCGTTGGAGCAGCAGGGTTATTGTCAACGTTAGCAGCGGCGCAAGCAGGTAAAACCGTTTTGCTCGCAAACAAAGAAGCTCTTGTGATGTCGGGCGATATTTTTATGAATGCCGTTGAAAAATCGGGCGCACATTTGTTGCCAATCGACAGTGAACACAACGCAATTTTTCAATGTATGCCTGCAAGTTATCAAACGGGGGTAAGCGCGAAAGGTGTGCGTCGGATTTTACTCACTGCGTCGGGCGGACCGTTTAGAACTAAACCGTTAGATGAATTGCCGAGCGTTACGCCAGAACAAGCCGTCGCGCATCCGAATTGGGATATGGGTAAAAAAATCTCAGTCGATTCTGCAACCATGATGAATAAAGGCTTAGAAAT
>CAIVBX010000008.1 GCA_903904275.1 uncultured Pseudomonadota bacterium | reverse complement strand
GGCAAAATTGCTTGGTCTAACAAAGAAACTTTCTCGGTTTGGTCAGGTTCAGTTGCAACAGCTGGCGGCGTGGTTTTCTACGGTACATTGGAAGGTTACTTGAAAGCGGTTGACGCAAAAACAGGTAAAGAATTGTACAAATTCAAAACCCCATCAGGCATCATCGGTAACGTAAATACTTGGGAATTTAACGGCAAACAATACGTTGGTGTTCTTTCAGGTATCGGTGGTTGGGCTGGTATTGGTATCGCAGCCGGCTTAGACAGTGGCGAAGCAGGTTCAAACTCTGAAGGTTTGGGCGCAGTTGGCGCATACAGAAGTTTAAGTTCATTCACCAAATTAGGTGGAACTTTCACAGTTTTCGCATTACCAAGCAACAAATAAGCATTGCTTTTTTAGTTAGCTAAAAAGCTCCAGCCGACTTAATTCGGTTGGGGCTTTTTTATTGAGGTTTTAAAAAATGAAAATATCTGCTGTTATTTTAGGATTTACGTTAGGAGCGAGTGTTTTTAGTGCAAATGCTGAAAAATTTAAAGTTTGCGCTGACCCATTAAATCCACCGTATTCAAGCCAAAAAGAAGACGGTTTTGAAAATAAAATTGCGTCACTTTTTGCAAAATCACTTGGTCAAGAATTGGAATACTTTTGGCTACCGCAACGAATTGGTTTTATTCGGAATTCGCTTAATGCGTTCACCGACGAAAATGCCGTTGAAAGCAAAGAATTTAAATGTAACATCGTAATGGGAATGCCCGAAGGGAGCGATATGGTTCAAACCACGCAACCTTATTATCATTCGACGTATGTTTTGTTAATTGCGAAAGGGCGCGGTTGGGATAACATTCAAACGGCAGAACAACTCGCGCAACTCTCACCAACTCAACAAGCAAAATTAAAAATTGCGATGTTTGACCGTGGTGCTGGCACAGATTGGTTACAAAAACATGATTTAATTGACCAAGGTATTCCCTATCAAAGTATGACAGGTGATAGTGAACACAATGTTGCGATGCAAATGTCAGACGATTTGAAAGCGAAAAAAATCGATATGGTGATTTTGTGGGGTGTTTTAGCGGGTCACGTTATCGCGCAAAATCCAAATGGTTACAACGTTATTCCAATGAAATCCGAAGCTGGCGTAAAAGTTGATTATCAAATGGCGGTGGGCGTGCGTAAAAATGACAATGAACGCAAAACACAATTAGATAAATTGATTAGCGAAAAATCAGCAGAAATCAACGCGATTTTGTCGCAATATCACATTCCGCTTTTGCCACTTGAAGCTGTGCATTCTAAAAAAGACTAAAAAATGAAATTGACTAAAATCGTCGGTATTCACGCCGCGCAATCCGCTTTGAATTATTCACCACAAAAAATTACTCGCGTTTGGTTGAATACTGAACGTAGCGATAAACGTTTAGAAACTTTGCTCGACACGTTGTCAGAATTAAATGTGCCGCTTGAAAAAGTTGACCGTAAAAAACTCGATAAACTTGCTGATGGCATGAATCATCAAGGTGTTGTTTTAGAAGTTTCGCTGCCTGAAGAATTATCTGAAAATGAATTAAAAACCGCTGTTGAACATTTAACAGAAACCGCATTATTTTTAGTTTTAGATAATGTTCAAGACCCACATAATTTAGGCGCATGTTTAAGAACGGCTGATGCAACAGGTGTTCATGGCATTATTATCACCAAAGACAATGCGGTAGGAATTACGCCAACGGTTTGCAAAGTGGCTAGTGGCGCGGCTGAAACGGTACCTGTTTATGTAGTGACAAATTTAGCGCGAACCTTGCGTTGGTTAAAAAGTGAAGGAATTTGGATTATTGGAACAGCAGGCGAAGCGGAAAATACAATTTATCAAACCGATTTTAAAATTCCGATGGCGTTAGTGATTGGTGCAGAAGAAAAAGGAATGCGTCGTTTAACGCGCGAACAATGTGATTTATTGGTTAAATTACCAATGTGTGGAACAGTCGAAAGTTTAAATTTATCGGTTGCAACAGGTATTTCACTTTATGAGGTTTTGCGTCAACGTCTCTAAAAATTCACGTCAACCATGGCTAATTTCAATATACATCTTTCAGTTGCAGCGAGTAGTAGCGCGATTGTAGCTACAGGTTGCGTCAATTTAGGATTAGTCGATTTTTCGCACGCGCCATGGTTAGTTTTTTTAGGCATTGTTGGTGGCATGTTGCCCGATATTGATGCCGTAAATTCCAAACCTGTGCGTTTGCTATTCAACGTTTTGGCGTTGTTATCAGCAACTGCTGTGTTATCTGTGTTGAAAAATTACGTTGTTTCATATCAATTAGTTGTATTAGCTATCAGCATTTACTGGATGACTCGTTTTTTAGTGTTAGCCTCAATTAAACGATTTACAGTGCATCGTGGTATTTTCCATTCCGTTTTGGCGTTACTGTTTTTTTCATTTTTGATGGTTTGTGCTGTCTATTATTTTGCTAAACAAAATGCGACTTATGCGTGGTTAAATGGTTTTTTTATTGGCTTTGGGTTTTTAGTACATTTATTACTTGATGAAATTTACAGCGT
>CAIVBX010000007.1 GCA_903904275.1 uncultured Pseudomonadota bacterium | reverse complement strand
GGACAAATACGAAAATTTCATTTTCACCAATGTCGTACATTGAATGATATGTATAACAAAGGACGTTTTGAGCGTTACGTTGTGACACAACGTAAAACGGGTTACTTTTTGATGGATAAAAAAGTTGGCTACAATTTGTACGAAAAAGATGTTGAAGAAAGATTAGATGTTTGTAAAAACTGTTTGAATTGGTTCAATCGGAATTACCGCAAGCGTTACAGCGTTGAAACATTTGATATTGTGGAATTCTTTGGAAGTTTTACACAAACCCCAATTACTCATACGCCAAAATATACCGATAAAAATGCGCCTATTTCTGGTTATTCTGAAGATTGGGATTTGATTTCAAAACAGCGCAAAGAACAATGCGGTTATATTTGTCAGCAGTGCGGCATTGATTTGAGTAACCATAAAAATCTTGTACAAACACATCATGCCAATGGCGTAAAAAGTGACAATAGTCCAAGTAACTTAAAAGTTTTGTGCATTGAATGTCACAGCGACCAGCCTTCGCATGGACACATGAAAAGCAGCGCGTCACGCGGAATTTTAGAAGTTCAGAGAATTAAAATACAAGATGCACATTTCAGAGCTAACAGAAACGCTTTCAGATAAATCACCTGTACTGAATAACGAAAATCCAAAAAATTTGTCCGTCCAATCTATTTCTCATTTGACCTACGACTGAATAAAAAAGCATGGGCGGGTAATCCGTTCTATTTTTCTGATAAACTTTTTGACATCGAAAAGCTGGCAAAATTGGTGCGAAACACACTAATTTTGCATAGACATAAAAGCTGCCCCTGAAAGTCCCGATATTCGTGGCTTGTAAAAATGAAGATATACACTATACTGTATAAAACATACACTATAGTGTATCTATTTCAGTGAGAAACAGAGAGCATATAACCGTGGATATACATGACATCGTTCAAACAAAAAATACAAAAACAGGTGAAACTAAAGAAGGTTTTTTTGTTTATATTGCTTATCCAAAACAAAAAATCAAAGGTAATAGGTGGTATATGACATTTCAAGATTCGCTTGCAGTAATCGCTGAAGATAAAGAAATTACAGGACAGACGCTAAGAGTTTGGATGATTTTATTGTCTGAACTGCAATTTGAAAACTACATTACGATTAAACAAAAAGAAATTGCTAGTAGATTAGATATGTACCAGCCTCATGTTAGCAAAGCCATAAAACTCCTTGTTGATAAGGGCATCATCCTTAAAGTCAAAGAAGGCACTACAACAGGCTACAAACTCAATCCGACTTACGGCTGGAAAGGTAAAGTTGAAAACATGGAAAAAGCCAAAGCGCGTATTGCTGAAGATAAAATTATTGATTTTCAATCGGCGCGGGAAAGTCGTGATGCTTCAGATGTTGGCATTCACTCCGATGATGTTCCTTACTAAAAAGTATTTTTGCATATCCTCTTAAACTTCCTCCCCACATATAAATCAACATGGCATCATTTGAACAAGCGTTTAAAAACATCGACGACATCCTGTGGAAAGAAGCAGGTTGTACAACGGAACTCGATTACACCGAGCAAACTTCATGGTTGCTATTCCTAAAATATCTCGACGGGTTAGAACAAGACAAAGCGGACGAAGCGGCATTAGAAGGCAAACCGTATCAATTCATTCTTGATGAGCCTTACCGCTGGGAAAGTTGGGCGGCACCCAAAGATGAAAACGGCAACATCGACCACAACAAAGCCTTAGTCGGTGACGACTTGCGTGATTTTGTTGACCGCAAACTGTTCCCGTACCTGCACGACTTCAAGCAAAAAGCTGATAACGCCAACACCATCGAATACAAAATCGGGCAGATTTTCAGCGAAATTAAAAACAAGATTCACAGCGGCTACAACTTACGCGGGATTATTGACCACATCGACGAGCTGCGTTTTCGTTCACAAACTGAAAAACACGAACTTTCGCATCTGTACGAAGCGAAAATTAAGAACATGGGCAACGCAGGACGTAACGGCGGCGAGTATTACACGCCACGCCCGTTAATTCGCGCCATCGTGCAAGTCGTCAAACCCAAAATTGGCGACCGTGTTTATGATGGTGCGGTGGGTTCAGCAGGCTTTTTGTGTGAAGCGTTTGACTATCTCAAAGCGCAACCGCTCACCACATCCGATTTGAAAACCCTGCAAGAATCGACCTTTTACGGTAAAGAAAAGAAGTCGCTGGCGTATGTCATCGCCATTATGAATATGATTCTGCATGGCATTGAAACGCCGAACATCGTTCACACCAACACGTTGACTGAAAACCTCGCTGACGTTCAAGACAAAGACCGTTTCGATGTGGTGCTTGCTAATCCG
>CAIVBX010000006.1 GCA_903904275.1 uncultured Pseudomonadota bacterium | reverse complement strand
CATTCATCACAATAAACACGACCAATTAACGGTTTTTGGTATTGGTAAAGACCTAGACGAAACACAATGGCATTCCGTTTTTCGGCAATTGGTGGCGCGGAATTTGGTAACGGTGAACTTTGAGAATTTCAACACGTTACAACTTGCTGAAGCTAGTCGTGCCGTGTTGCGTGATGAACAAAAATTACTGTTTCGTTATGAAATTCGACCTGAAAAAACGGTTCAGTCGCGCAAACTTCGTAGTAATGCAACGCAAACCAAAATTCTTGATGATGTGCGGACACGTTTTTGGAATGCGTTGCGTGATAAACGGCGTGATTTGGCAGACGCGCAAAAAGTACCCAATTACACCATTTTTCATGACGCAACGTTAATGGCAATGATGGAATTTAAGCCGCGAACATTAGCAGAATTTGGCGAATTATCGGGTGTTGGCGAACATAAATTGCTGCAATACGGTGACATTTTCTTAAAAATTATTCAGGCATTTTCTATTTTAGAAAATGAAAAATCGACGGCTGAACAAACTATTCAACTGTTTAAATTGGGTTTTGATGTCGAAAAAATTGTCGAATATCGTCAATTGCAACCGACAACGATTTATTTACATTTAGCTGATGGTATTATGAAAAATCAGCTTGTATTAAGTGATGTAATTTCAATTTCAAATCAAGAAATTGTCGAAATTCAAGAAGCCATTAAAGCCTTGCCAGATGATTTTAAAAACTCGTTGAAACCGATTTTTGAGCAATTTAACGAACAGTACAGCTATGAAATTTTGCGTTGTGTTCGTGCGTCATTGTGATTTTGTGTCAAATTTTAACTGGCATTCTTTGTGCTGTAATTTAATGAAAAATTATTTAAAAAAAATTTAGGATTAAGTTTATGACTAACGCGCAACCAAAAAATATCGAATATCCAATCTCAGCGACAGATTCGATGGTCACAAAAACCGATTTAAATGGGGTAGTTACTTATGCAAATCCCGATTATGTACGGACAAGTGGTTTTTCAGTCGATGAATTGATTGGTCATCCACATAATTCTGTTCATCATCCTGATATGCCAGCAGAGGTATTTGCGGATTTATGGAAAACGCTAAAAATGCACCGTCCTTGGATGGGCGTTGTTAAAAATATGCGTAAAGACGGAGGCTATTTTTGGTGCGTTGCGAATGTCACATCAGATTATCAAAATGGTCAACTTGTTGGCTATATGGCAGTGCGAACGAAAGCTACTCAAAGTCAAATTGCGAATGCTGAAAAATACTATGCGCGTTTAAGAAATGAAAAAAATCACAATTTAAAAATTGAAAATGGTGACATTTTTGAACAAACCATTTTTACCCGTTTAGATTTCTTAAAACATTTATCACTTAAACATCGAATTACAACAGTTGTCAGCGTGTTGTCTTTGATTATGTTAGTGATTGGCGGTTTAGGCATTCAACGCATTATGGAAGGTAATGAAAATTTACGTTCTGTTTATGAGGATAGAACGATTCCAATAAATGAAATTGCGTCAATTCAACGCCTTTTTATGAGCAATCGTATTTTATTGACCGCTGCCATTGTTGAAAAAAATCCTGATGTGATTGCTAAAAATACGACAAAAGTTGAAGCCAATATCGATGAAATTACCAAATTATTGGCAAGTTACAGCAAAACCTATTTAACGGACACAGAAAAAGTGTTAGTGGAAAAGTTTGCCGAGCATAGAAAAGTTTTTGTTGCAGACGGTTTAAAACCAACGATTGCCGCATTGCGAGCAAATGATTTATCTCTCGCAGAACAAACAATTATTGGCAAAATTCGTCCACTGTATGAACCCGTTAGCGAAGACATTCAAAACCTTTTAACGTTGCAAATGGATGTCAGTAAAACAACTTATGAAACCGCTCAAACTGATTTTCATCACACGTTAAACATTATGTTGAGTTTAATTTTGAGCAGTTTTTTATTTTCGATATTGATGGGCGTGACGTTGTATCGTGCGATTGTTCGTCCGCTAAATATCACAGCGGATTTAATTATTCGCAATGACAACAAAACGTTAATTGATAATGCAAAAGGAGCAAAAGAAATTGCTAGTGTTTTAGATGCGTTTAAAACAAATCAAGTCAAAAATAGTTTTAACGAAGCGGAAGCTAAACGTGAAGCGGATATAAATTTACGCATCAAAATTGGTTTAGATAACGTAAGCGCAAATATCGTGATTGCTGATGATAATCATAAAATTATTTACTTCAATAAATCGGCAGAAGGAATGTTACTCAAGGCAGAAGCCGATATTCGCAAAGATTTGCCGCATTTCAATGTTTCAACATTGATGGGGCAAAGTATTGATATATTCCATAAAAATCCTGAAGCGCAACGAAAAATTTTGGATGAATTAAGTCAACCCATTGTTGCAAAAATTGAAATTGGTGGACGATTCTTAACTGTTGTAGCAAATCCTGTTATCAATGAAGAAGGTGAACATTTAGGTTCTGTTGCAGAGTGGTTAGATCGCACTTATGAAGTAATGGTTGAAAAAGAAGTGGCGGTAGTTGTCGATGCCGCAGCCCAAGGCGATTTTTCACAACAAATTGATTTAAATAAAAAAGAAGGCTTTATTTTATTACTCAGTAAAAACATTAACGATTTAGTGAAAACGTGTTCAGACAGTTTGAATGAAATCGGAAATGTTTTAGGTTCGTTATCACATGGCGATTTAACGCAAACAATTATAGGAAATTATGATGGGACTTTTGGGCAACTTAAAGAAGATGCAAATTTGACTGTTGAAAGTTTGAAAAAAATTGTGCAGCAAATTCAAGATGTCACGGCAAATATCAGCACGGGTTCAAAAGAAATTGCAGCGGGAAATAATGATTTGTCGAATCGAACTGAAAAACAAGCTGCTAGTTTAGAAGAAACAGCGGCAAGCATGGAAGAATTAACCTCAACGGTTAAACATAATGCAGAAAGTGCGAAAGAAGCTAATCAGTTAGCATTAGATGCCTCGAAAATTGCAGAACGTGGTGTAGATGTCGTTGAGCAAGTTGTTCAAACGATGGCAGATATTAACGATTCATCACGAAAAATTGGCGATATTATTTCAGTGATTGATGATATTGCGTTTCAAACGAACATTTTAGCGTTGAATGCCGCAGTTGAAGCAGCGCGAGCAGGCGATCAAGGTAAAGGTTTTGCTGTTGTAGCAACCGAAGTTCGAAATCTTGCCCAACGCGCAGCAACAGCAGCAGGTGAAATTAAAAATTTAATTGATGATTCGGTTTCAAAAGTGGCTGGCGGTACAAAACTAGTCACGCACGCGGGTGAAACCATGCAAGAAATTGTGAACTCCATCGAAGGTGTGACAGCGATGATGACACAAATTAACACCGCATCTGAAGAACAAAGTCATGGCATTGAACAAGTTAATAAAGCGGTTGGACAAATGGACGAAGTGACACAGCAAAATGCCGCGTTAGTTGAAGAATCAGCGGCTGCCGCTGAAACATTGGAAGACCAAGCACAAAATTTAGCCATTGCGGTTGGGCATTTTAAATTAGGCAATGTGGGACGTGGTGCAACCGTTAAAAATGTATCATCATCGCCAGTGCAAAAATTAAATAAACCTGCGGCGATAACGCAGGTTGGTCACGATGATTGGGAAGAATTTTAAATTGCTTTAATGTGGAACGAATGAAATGTTAAATTTCATTCGTTCACGCATCGGTATTTTTTTCGTTAAACACAAAATATAAATTCCGCGCATAAATAAATAAACCGCTGGCTTGCCCTAAAATAAAAACAGGGTCTTGGCGATAGATTGCGTAAGCTAATAGTGTTATGCCACCACCAATGCTGAAATACCAAAAAGCGACAGGAAAAACACTTTTTTTGGCTTTTTCACTTTTAAGCCATTGAATAATAAATCTTGCTGAAAATAAGGCCTGTCCCAAAAAACCGATGCCCAACCAAATCGTTTCTTGACTTAAATTAACGTTCAATTTCAATTATCTCCGTGCGTTTCATCCGTGTTTTTAACCACATAACACCGATAATATCAACTATACCAACCCACAAACGATCCAGCGTGCCGTATTTTGAAATCCCGCGTTCTCTCGCACGATGTGAAACAGCAAGGGAAATAACTTGATAGCCGCCACGCAGCATTAACGCAGGTAAAAATCGGTGGTAATGATCGAAAAAGGGTAATTCTAATGCTGCGTCACGCAAAAAAACTTTTAAGCCACAACCTGTATCAGGCGTGTTATCGCCTAACAAAGCAGAACGAATTTTGTTTGCAATTTTTGATGACAATAATCGCCATTCTGAATCGTGACGTTGATTTCGCCAGCCTGCAATCATCACTAATTTTGGATTTTCGTCACGTTGTGTTTGTAAATTGGCATATAAATGCAAAATATCAGCAGGGTTGTTTTGTCCATCACCATCAAGCGTTGCAATTATTGGGAATTTGGCAGCTTTAATGCCTGTATAAATGGCAGCACTTTGTCCACAACTTTTAACATGGTGAAAAACACGCAAATTAGGAATGGTTTGTTGTGCTTTTTCTAACATATTTAATGTGTTGTCGGTGCTACCATCATCGATATAAATAATTTCAGAATCTGTAAAATTCACAAGCGCGACAGTGATTTCGTTTAATAACGAATCGATATTTTCAGCTTCGTTATGAACAGGCACAACGATTGAAATTGCCATAAAAACCTCTTGTTTTTAAAAATGAACCATAAAAAAAGGGCCACATAAATGCAGCCCTTTTGTGTGCCACGATGCCGAAACACCAAAGGCTGAGAATTAACGTTTTGAGTATTGAGGACGTTTTCTCGCTTTGTGTAAGCCGATTTTTTTACGTTCAACTTCGCGTGAATCGCGGGTTACAAAACCTGCTTTTCTTAATTCAGGACGCAATGTTTCATCATAAACCATCAATGCGCGAGTCAAACCGTGGCGAATTGCGCCCGCTTGACCAGAAGGACCGCTGCCTTTTACGAAAACATTGACATCAAACTTACCTGCTAATTCAAGCAATTCAAGTGGTTGTGTTGAAACCATTTGATCAGTTTTACGACCGAAGTAAACGTCTAATTCTTTGTTGTTAACGGTAAATTTGCCTGTTCCTGCTACTGCATAAACGCGAGCAGTCGCACTTTTACGACGACCTGTACCATAGTATTGAGTTGCAGCCATGTTTATTTACCTACGAATAATTCTAAAACTTTAGGTTGTTGCGCTTGATGATCATGTTCTGTACCAGCATACACTTTCAATTTTTTAAACATTGCACGACCTAATGGGTTGTTTGGCAACATACCTTTCACGGCAGTCGTTAAAATACGATCTGGAAAGGTTTTTCTTAATTTACCTAATGTCGTTGTTTTCAAATTACCAACATAACCAGTGTGGTGTTGATAAAGTTTATTTTTTTCTTTTGTGCCTGTTACACCGATTTTTTCTGCATTAACGACGATAATGTAATCTCCAGTATCAACATGTGGAGTATATTCAGGTTTATGTTTGCCACGAAGGCGTAATGCGATTTCAGATGCAAGGCGACCTAAAGTTTGTCCTTCTGCATCAACCACATACCATTCGCGTTTTACTTCTGCAGGTTTTGCGCTAAATGTTTTCATTGTTATTTATTTTTATCAAAGATGCTCAAATTAGAGCGAAAATTCAAGTAAATCACCAGCTTCTAAAGCCGACTCTTATGCCGCCATTATAGACTAGGATCCTATGACATAACAACCCGTTGATGAAGTCAGATTTTGTGATTGAATATTTAACAAGTTTTTACATTTGCACGGCTTATGCAAAAATTTGTGCGGATTAGATAATGATGAAAATTTTGAGTTAATTAGTACCGAGAAAAAGACTTGAACTTTCACGGGCTTACGCCCACTAGCACCTGAAGCTAGCGTGTCTACCATTCCACCACCTCGGCAAATCGGCGCAAACTATAAGCGTCATATTTTGCATTGTCAATTTCAAGAAAAGCCACTTGAACCTTGCGCCTTTTACCTTGAACCTTAACGCTGTATGATTAAGCTCTATTATTACCGCCTTATTGATTGAAAAATAAATGCCTAAAAAACCTACCGATTTCACTGAAAAAAACGACCCTTTCGCGCAACGTGAAGCCGAAAAATACGAAAATCCCATTCCTAGCCGTGAATTGATTTCAGAACTGCTTGAGCAAGTTGGAAAACCGTTAGGGCGTTTTGAAATTGCCTCATCGTTTGCCATTGAAGACGAAGAACGCATGGAAGCTCTGCGCCGTCGATTACGCGCAATGGAACGTGACGGACAATTATTATTCAATCGCGGCAGTCGTTATTGTTTGGTGAATAACAAAGATTTAATCGTTGGGCGCGTGATGGGACATGTGGATGGTTTTGGTTTTGTACGTCCTGATGATGGCAGCGCGGATTTGTATTTATCGCCACGCGAAATGAATTTGCTTTTACACAATGACCGCGCAATGGTTCGCGTTGTTGGCGTGGATAGAAAAGGTCGCCGCGAAGGCGCAATCGTTGAAGTTTTAGAACGTAATACGCATCAAATTGTCGGACGAATGTACAGCGAAGACGGTTTTACTTACGTTATTCCTGACAATCTCAACATTTCCCAAACGATTCTGATTGAAAAAGGCAAAGAAGGCGACGCAAAACAAGGACAAATCGTTGTCGCGAAAATCACTCAACAACCGACAAAATTGCATCAACCGATTGGCGAAATTAGCGAAATTTTAGGTGACCATCTCGCACCTGGAATGGAAATCGAGATGGCAATTCGTACTCATGAATTGCCCAATATTTGGTCAGATGAATTATTAAAAGAAATCGCACCATTAACCGCCGACGTTCCTGAATCAGCAAAAGAAGGTCGTGTAGATTTACGCGCCACGCCTTTAGTGACAATTGATGGCGAAGATGCGCGAGATTTTGATGACGCGGTATATTGCAAAAAAACCGCGAAAGGTTGGAAGTTACTTGTCGCCATTGCTGACGTGTCACATTACGTCACAATCGATAGTGAACTCGATAATGAAGCCCATAAACGCAGTACGTCGGTTTATTTTCCCGAACAAGTGATTCCCATGTTGCCCGAAATTTTGTCGAACGGTTTATGTTCACTCAATCCGCACGTCGACCGTTTGTGCATGGTTTGCGAAATGGTCATAGACGCTGACGGCGAAATTACTCGCTCCAAGTTTTACGATGCCATCATGCAATCGCACGCGCGTTTAACGTACAACGACGTAGCGAAAATACTTGTTGATGGCGATAAAACCTTAATCAAAAAACACACAAAATTGCTGCCTGATTTGCAAGAGCTTTACGCACTTTATCAAGCCATGCGAACAGCGCGTGAAAAACGCGGTGCAATGGATTTTGACACTCAAGAAACCAAAATTGTGTTTGGTGAAAATCGCAAAATTAACAAAATTATTCCTGTCATTCGTAATGACGCGCACAAGTTAATTGAAGAATTTATGATTTCAGCAAACGCTTGTGCAGCGAAGTTTTTGACGGGCAAAAAAATGCCTAAATTGTTGCGCGTTCATGAATCACCTAGCGAAGAAAAACTCGGTAATTTGCGAACATTTTTAGGCGAAATGGGTTTGCGTTTAACGGGCGAAGAAAAACCAACGCCTGTCGATTTCATGAATTTAATCGAAAGCATTAAAGACCGTCCTGACGCGCATTTGATTCAAACGGTTTTGCTTCGTTCCATGTCACAAGCGGTTTACAGCGCAGAGCAAAAAGGGCATTTCGGTTTAGCATTAGAGGCTTACGCGCATTTCACATCTCCAATTCGTCGTTATCCCGATTTGTTGGTACATCGTGCGATTCGTCATGTTTTACAAGGCAAAAAAGCCGACAGTTTTGCTTACGGCATTCCTGATATGGTGATTTTAGGCGAACATTGCTCGGCAAATGAACGCCGCGCTGATGATGCCACACGCGATGTCACGAGTTGGCTCAAATGCGAATACATGATGGACAAAATTGGCGAAGAGTTCGCAGGCGTTATTTCTGCTGTGACATCATTTGGTTTTTTTGTGGAATTAAATGACATTTATGTCGAAGGCTTGGTACACATCAGCAGTTTAGGGCAAGATTATTTCCATTTTGACCCCCTTAGCCATCAACTCAAAGGCGAACACAGCAAAATGCGTTATCGTTTAGGCGATACGGTAAAAGTGAAAGTAGCGAGAGTAGATTTAGATGAAAAGAAAATGGATTTTGCGCTAGTCGGTGTGACTAGAAAATCAGGCAATTCGCCACGTCCTGCGCCTCAAAAAGGCGAATCGAAAACCGCCAAACCTCCTGTTAAGAAATCAACGAAAAAACCTGCATTCATAAAAGAGGCAGATAAACCTGCACCAACAAAGAAAAAACGTCGTAAAAGAACCAATAAACCTAAAAAAACACTTTCTGAATCATGAAAAAAATCATTTTTATTATTGTCGTTTCGCTATTCTTAAATGCTTGTGGACAAACGGGAAAGCTTGTTTTGCCTGACAAAAATAACGGAAGTTCATTGAATCAATAAACGTAATTCTGAATAATTTTGAATCAATTGTTCACGAAATGTTTCGACGTTTTGCGTATCACGTTGATAACGTGGAATCAAAACGTCAATTTCTTTTAAAACACGCATTGGACGACTGGTCAAAAAAACCAATTTATCCGCTAACGCAATCGCCTCACGCAAATCGTGCGTCACAAATAAAACAGTGTGCGGACGTTTTTGCCAAAGCTGTTGTAACAATTCGCGTACTTCTCGCGCCATCGGGGCATCAAGTGATACAAATGGCTCATCCATCAACAGCAAATCAGGATTTATCGCAAATGCGCGAATAATTGAAACGCGCCGTTTCATACCTTCTGATAATTGTTTTGGATAAGCGTTTGTGTAATTTGAAAGTTGCATCAAATTTAGCAATTCATCAATTTGTGCTTTTGGAATGGCATTTTGATTTTCAAAAACGAGTTCGATATTTTCACGCACGGTTCGCCAAGGCAATAAACACGGACGTTGAAACACAAAACCAATTTTGGAGTTTTGCGTTTTATTACCAATTTGAATGTTACCTGAAAAATGCGAATCTAAACCCGCAATGCTGTTTAACAACGTGGTTTTTCCACAGCCCGATTGCCCAACTAAACAGACAAATTCGCCTGAATTTAGCGTCAAATTGAAATTTTCAATCGTGGGAATTTCCGTCCCGTGATGTTTTTTTTCATGGATTTGAATGTGAACGGTTGTCATGTTATCGCCATTTCAAAGCCAAATTATCAAGCGGTTTCAAAACCAAAAATTCTAAAATCTGAATCACGCCAACAAACGCGACGGTGTACGCCAAAATACTGGCAATATCGAACCATTGAAAAAATAAATGTAATTGATAACCCATGCCATCACTGCGTCCAAGCAATTCCACCATCAAAATAATTTTCCAAATCAATGCTAAACCTGAACGTGTCGCGCTCATTAAAAATGGATGTAATTGCGGCAAAATAACGTGGCGTAATGTTTTCATACGGCTAAAACCGTAACATTTCGCCATATTTAATAATTCTTTATCTAACGCTCGCGTGCCTTCGCGTAATGTGACAATCACATTTGGTACTTTATTTAAAACCACTGCCAAAATCGCCGCTGATTCCGTCAAGCCGAACCAAACGTAACAAAGAATTACCGTCACAAGCGCAGGAACATTTAAAAAAATCACCAGCCAATTATCAAAAAAAGCATTCAATTTTTTGTTCAAACCTAACGCAATCCCAATCACGCAACCTAAAAACATCGAAATCGTAAAACTTTCAATCAAACGCCAAAGCGTCACGCCTAAATGATGTGGCAATTCGCCCGATTCGCAATGTTGCCAAAAAAGTCGCGCCACATTTTCGGGTGAAGGTAATAAATGACTGTGCAAAAATATCGCCAAACCTTGCCACAAAATTAAAAAGGCAAAAATCGATAACGTAGGTAAAAATTTTGCGAACACGTTTATTCAACAGTCCAAAACGTGCCAGCCGCTAAATTCGCAGAATTGCCTACTTTCGGATTCAAACTAAATAATACACTGTAAAGTTTTTGCGCGGCTTGTTGATTTTCAAAATTCCACGAAGTTACACGCCCATCGCAATAACGTTGATGCAAAATATCGGGCGCATTTTCCATTTTTGATGTTGCTTTTTTCCATAATTGCGAGTCATCGCATAAACGATTTTTTGCCTCAGAAGTTGCAGCAAAAAAGGCTTTTAATTCGAGTTTATGTGAATTTGCCCACGATTCTTTAAACACATAACCGAGCGTTGGCACATTTTCAGAAATGCCTAACGCTTGTTGTAACGCTTTGCCATCGAGAAGTTGTTTATAACCTTGCGATTCTAATTGTGCCGCAAAATGCCACTGCGTCAAAATGGCATCAACACGTTGATTTTTAAGTTGTTCAGAAATTAACGGCGGCGCACCGAAAGCTTTTTCAGTCGATTTATTTAAATCGACATTTTCTTTTTTGCCAGCAGCTTGCAATAACAACCAATTTTTATCTAGTTCACCGCCTGCAATGCCAACACGTTTTCCAACCAAATCTTTTACGTCATGAATTGAGCTATTTGCAGCAACAACCAACGCGCCAGACGTGTTTGAATAAGGATAAAACGTAAAATCAAATCCTGTATTTCGTGTTTGTGAAACCCACAAAAAATCAGACACAATCATGTCAACTGCGCCTGATTGCAACGCAATTTTTGCCGCTTCTGCCGTTGCAACAGGTTGAATGGCAATTTTGAAATCAGGCGATTCAGGCAAAACAGACAGTTCCCAATCTAACGTTCCCGATGTTTGAACGGCAATTTTTAAAGTGGTTTTTTCTGCCAAAACAGACGTTGATAAACAAGCTGAAATAAAACAAACCGCGATTTTTTTCATAATAAGTTCCTGTTAATTAGTGAAACGGACGATTCCATTTTTCGCGCAATTCTTCACGCTTTTGAGTATCTAAACGTAGATATTTAAGATTGTTATTCGCCATCAAATTCGGTTTTAAATTATGAAACCATTGATGATAAAGCGCGAAGTTTTTGGGATGAAAACCAAACACCCAAGGCGCGTCATGTTGCAAAATGTGCTGCATTTTTTGAATAATTTCATAGCGTTCTGGCGAATTATCCATGCTTCGCATTTGTTCAAATAAACGGTCAAATTCCGCATTTTCATAATTACTCGAATTTTCACCGCTAAATTTTACTTTTGAATGTGCGCCGTAAAGCAAAAAGAAAAAGTTTTCAGGGTCTGGATAATCCGCATTCCAACCAAAAAAGAAAAGTTGCGCGTTGCCAGTCCGTAATTTTTCTTGGAAACGATTGTAATCAGTGGCGCGAACAATCAATTTTATGCCTAATTTTTCAAATTGTTTTCGATACCAATTCATGCGCGGACGGTCGTCAGTGCTGACGGCTGTGGTATCAAAATACAAAATTAAAGGCTCTTTTGTTTTTGGGTCGATGCCGTTTTCATAACCCGCTTCAGCGAGCAATTTTTTTGCAGCATCGATATTTTTACGTTGTGGTTTGCCATTCCAATCATAAACGTCATGATTTGTTCCCGCTTCGCCTTCGGCATAACCATAAATGCCTTCGGGCAAAATGCCTTGTGCAGGAACGCCACGCCCATTCATAAAAATTGAAATATATTCTTCATAATCCACCGCAATCGAAATCGCTTGCCGTAATTTTCGTGCAGATTCACTTGAACCGCCAACCGTCGAATCAAGCATATTAAACGCTAAATAATAATCTGAAAGCGTCACCGATGTTTCTAAATGAATGCCTTTTTCTGTCATTGAAGGTGTCAATGCAACGCCGCCACTTCCTGTAAATTGAACCGCTTGGTCAAAACTATCTGACGAAATGCCCGACAAATCGTAATAACCTTGCAAAAATTTTGTCCAATACGGAATCGTTTCTTTTTCGAGCATAAAAACGACTTTATCAATAAACGGTAACGCTTTTCCAGCATCAGTTAATAAACCATTTTTTGCGTCGTCAATATCGCCTTCTGTCGGGTATTTTTCGCCATGAAAATTCGGATTTTTTAGCAAAATCATTCGTCGATTTGGATTATTTTCAGCTAAAAAATACGCACCTGTTCCAATTGGAAACCAATCAAGCGTGATATTTTTTTCGTGCAAACCTGCTTGACCATAAAACGCATCCGCTTCCCAAGGCATTGGCGCGAAAAATGGCATCGCAAGCCAAAAAATAAATTGCGGTGATTTACCGTTAATCCGAATTTTGTATTGATAACGATTGATAACTTGTGCGCCAAAATCAGCCTCATTGAATTTTTCAAAATTTACGATGTAATTTTTCATCATTTCTGCAATTGGCGATTGCAGTTTTGGATTGGCTAGCCGTTTAATTTGATAAACGTAATCGTCAGCAGTTAATTCGCGTGTGCCTGTTTTTTCAAAATCACTGAGTTTATTAACCGCTGAAATTTGTTTTTCTGTCAGCGCGTGATAAACAAAATTTCCTTGAGCATCTTTCGCAAACGCAGGGTGTGGTTGAAAACGTACATTTTGTTTAATGTCGATAATGTAATCCGTAAAAACAATTTCGTTATCTTTTGGATTATTTAGAATTTCCCCTTTTTCATTCAAATAACGCACGGTTGGCATTTTTTCAGCAGACAACGGCGTTAATTCATAAGGGCGTTTTAAATAATGATATTGCAATGGCGGTTCATAAACTTGTCCGATAATCGCGTATTCATTGGAACTGTAAGCGGCAACAGGGTCTAAATGTTTTGGGCGTTCACTAAAAGATTCGTATAAAACCGATTGCGTGCTGTCATTATCAGAATAGGGATTATTTAATTGTGAATCGCACGCCGATAAAAATAGAAAACAAAAAAAGACAAATAATTGGAGTTTATTTTTCATAACCACTAGAAACCTGATAGGAGCGTTAGAAACAACGGTAGTAAAAAAGGTAAAAACATGAAAATGACACGTTCCGTTTGAAATGAAAATAAATGCGTAAATTTGTTGCTTGAATATAAGTGGTAATGCTGTCTAACGCAAATTACAAAATCGCCTTGCGTGTTAGAATTAACGACTTCAAATCACAGGATTTTCGCTCATGATTGGTTATATTATTCGACGACTGTTTTACGCATTGCCCTTATTATTTGCTGTAAATGTACTGACTTTCACACTGTTTTTTATCGTCAATAGTCCTGATGATATGGCGCGAATGCAATTGGGACAAAAACACGTCACTGAAAAAGCGATTCAAAATTGGAAGCAACAACATGGTTACGATAAACCGCTTTTGTGGAATTCCGATACTGAAAATAGCGGTAAATTAACTGAAACGATTTTTTATTCAAAATCAGTTGGATTGATGTTGTTTAATTTTGGCACGTCAGATAGCGGGCGAAATATCGGTGCTGACATTCAAGAGCGTTCAATTCCCAGTTTAGCGTTAGCGTTGCCAACGTTGTTAATTGGTTTAGGTGTGAATGTCACGTTTGCGTTGTTAATGGTTTTGTTTCGGCGAACTAAAATTGAAAAATTTGGCATCATTTTTTGTGTGATGTTGATGTCAATTTCGTCGTTGTTTTACATTATTAGCGGACAATTTTTGGTTGCAAAAGTTTTCAAACTCGTCCCAATTTCAGGTTATGACGATGGTTTTGCCATGATTAAATTTCTGATTTTACCTGTTGTGATTGGCGTTTTTACGGGCATTGGTTCAGGTGTGCGTTGGTATCAAACGTTATTTTTAGAAGAATCTGAGAAAGATTATGTTCGCACAGCCCGCGCAAAAGGTTTAACCCAAACACAAACATTATTTCGTCACGTTTTGCCCAATGCCATGATTCCGATTTTGACAGGCGTGGTGGTGATTTTGCCGTTATTGTTTATGGGAAGTTTAATTATGGAATCGTTTTTTAGTATTCCAGGTTTGGGCAGTTATACGATTGATGCGATAAACAGCCAAGATTTTGCGATTGTACGAGCTATGGTATTTTTAGGTTCGGTGCTTTACATTTTCGGGCTATTATTAACGGACATTTCTTACACGCTAGTCGATCCGCGTGTCCGTTTAAATTAGGATAAAAAATGAATAGATTAAAATCAAAAATCCGCGATATTCCCGATTTTCCAAAAGAAGGCATTATTTTTAAAGATATTACGCCATTAGTGAAAGACCCTGTCGCCTTAAAATTGGCAATAAATCAATTGGTTCAACCGTTTTTAGGTTCAGAAATTAACGTCATTGCAGGTATGGAAGCACGCGGTTTTATTTTTGGTAGTTTGGTTGCGTGGGAAATGGGCTTACCGTTTGTGCCATTACGCAAACCAGGAAAATTACCGTATGATGTGCAAAGTGTGTCGTATGATTTGGAATATGGCAGCGCGACGTTGGAAGTACATATTGATGCGTTTGAAAAAGGCGATAAAGTGTTATTGATTGACGATTTATTGGCAACGGGCGGTACGGCAAAAGCAAGTTGCGAATTAGTTGAAAAATTGGGCGCAACTGTTGAAGCATTAGCATTTGTTGTGGAATTGGACTTTTTGAATGGGCGTGAAAAATTAACCGATTATCGTGTTCATTCGTTGCTGCATTTTTAGATTTTTTTAAAATTGGCGGTTTTGACGTTGTGCTTTGATTGTGTAACGCATTAGTTGAAATTTCCAGTTTGAGAATTTGTCGCTTTCATCAATGCAATAATTTCTTCCAATCGTTCAATTTCACGTTTTTGAAAATCAATAATTTCGTCTTTATGGTTAATCGTTTCGTCTTTATGAGCAATTGCCATTTGCGATTTTTGGATTTCAAAAGCAATTTCAGCTGATGAACCAATGACACAACTGGTGCTGTTATTGTTACTTTCTGAAACTAAATACACATTTTTATCGTCTGCTAACAAGTCAAGAATATCGACATTTAAAAGTTCAGCAATTTTGGATAATTTAGGGTGTAAAACGTTGGTCTCACCGCGTTCTATTCGGGCATAAGTATTCACATCAACATCTAATTGTTCAGCCATGTCTGCTTGTGAAATACCTTTTGATTCTCGAAGAATGCTCATTTTTCTCCTAACTTTCATAAATCACCATAAATTTGAGTGGGGCAACCATTTTTTAGTGTTGGTAAATAATAACGGGCGATTTTACACTGAAACGACTTAAAACAATTCTTCAAGGATTTATTAAATATGCCAGCAGAACTAAAAAAAGTGTGTGGACACTGCAAAAAAGAAAAATCATTATCGGATTTTTATCACAACAGCACGAAAAGCGATTATCACAGTGGTATTTGTAAAACCTGTCAAAAAGATGTGAACGAAAAAAATCGGTAACACGGCTTATGTTTCCTTGTACAAAATGCGGTTTATGTTGTCGTAATGTCAATCAAAATTCAGTGTACAAGGCTTTAGATAGAGGTGATGGTGTTTGCAGAAATCTTACAAGCGAAAATAATTGCAATGTTTAT
>CAIVBX010000005.1 GCA_903904275.1 uncultured Pseudomonadota bacterium | reverse complement strand
TAAATGAATGCGGTCAAAAATAGTTTCTAATTTAGTCGCTTTATCAACAACATATTCAGGAGTAGTAATCTTTCCACAATCATGTAAAAGTCCCGCAATTCGTAATTCATAACGATCCGCATCGCTGAGAGAGAAATTTTTTAAATAACCTTCTTTTGTATTGTGTGCGGCTTCGGCAATCATCATTGTTAATTCAGGTACACGTCGGCAATGTCCACCGTTATAAGGTGATTTTTCATCAAGAGCATTTGCAATCAACATAATCATCGATTCAAACATTTGCTCTAAATTGATAATCAATTGTTGTTTTGTCAATGCCGTAGCGGCTTCTGATGCCAACGATTCACAAAAACGTTGTGCGATAGAATCAAAAGGTATGACCGCATTTGTTTTAGAATCCAAGGCGTTAATCAGTTGTAACATTCCCACTGTTTCAAATTCATGATTTTTTAAAGGAACTGTGAGAAATGAGATCGAACGATAGCCGTTTTTTTCATCAAATAATTTTGTGCCACTAAAATCAAAAATGTTGCTGTCATAAGCATTTTCGATATTTAGTGTTATATCTTTGTGGTAAGAATAACTAACAACATTTTTTAAATTAGGTTCACCATTTTCGACATATAACGCCACCGAAATCATCGCATCATCATGATGGTCTTTTAAATGGATATTTAAACTTTTGGAATGAATAATTGCGCTTTTAATAGTATTGTCTTCATGCACAATGTAAATCGTACCTCCATCAGAATTTGTTAATGAAATCGCACCAACTAAAATTTTTTCTAACAACTCTGTTGTTTTATGTTCGGAAGACAAGGAAATACCAATATCGGTCAATTTCTCAAATTGGCTAATAATATGTTTCATTTCCAAATAATGTTCGTAATCAAATTTAGCCGTTTTTGTCATGATGTTTTTGCGTTTCAAAAAGTGAATTAAAAAATTCTTCCTTAACTTAAATAGTAGCATTGTAAGTCTATATTTTACATAAACAATAACAGCTAAATCGGCAGTTATCATTACGTCATTAGGCGAATTCACAGTATAATTTTTTAAAAAACTGTTTTGCTGCCGATTAAGAGTGAAATTTAATTTTATAAATGATTTCACGATGGCAGCTATTTTGCTTATTTAATAGCGCGTAGTTATTTTAAACACAGCACACGAGAAAACAATGTTAGTTATTATTGGATATGTATTAGTTTGTAGCGCGTTAATGGGCGGCTATATTGGCGGCGGCGGTCATCCAGCCATTTTATTCCAACCTTTTGAATATATTATTATTGTCGGTGCAGCGGTTGGTGCATTAATCGTCGCTAACCCGTTATCATTAGTAAAAGAATCCATTTCAAAAGCCACAGCAACGATAAAACCTGAACCTTACAGTAAAGAATTTTATCTCGAATTGCTCATGTGTTTTTATATGTTGACGAACAAAACGCGTAAAGAAGGTTTGTTGTCATTAGAAGAGTTGATTGAAAACCCTGAAAGTAATCCTGCGATTTTTACCGAAAAAATAACGGGCGATCATCACTTACTTGATTTCATTTGTGACAATTTGCGTTTAATTGTGACAGGGGTTGAAGTTCATCAACTTGAAGAGTTAATGGATCAAACAATGGAAACACATCATGAAGATGAACACGCTCCAGTTCGTGTTATTCAAACGATGGCTGACGGATTGCCTGCATTCGGTATCGTAGCAGCGGTTATGGGTGTTGTTCATACGATGGAATTAGTTGGCGCACCACCGAACGTTATGGGTAGAGCTATTGCAGCGGCATTGGTCGGAACATTTATCGGTATTTTGTTGGCATACGGATTCATTGGACCTGTTGGCGCGTTAATGGCAACTCGGGCAGAAATGACAGGAAACGTTTTTAAATGCGCTCAAAAAGGCTTGTTATGTACCGCAAAAGGCATCTCTCCTGCCATGACTGCTGAGTATATGCGAGCTATGATTTCAACTGACAAACGTCCGAGTTTTAAAGAATTGGATGATTTATTACGCAGCAATAAAGGGTAATCGCAGCCATGGCAGAACAACAACCCATTATCATTAAAAAGATTAAAAAAGGCGGTCACGCACATCATGGTGGCGCGTGGAAGTTAGCTTATGCGGATTTCGTGACCGCGATGATGGCGTTCTTCCTGTTAATGTGGCTACTGGGTTCAACTGACGAAACGACACGCAAAGGGATTGCAGAATTTTTTGCGGATCCTTATCGCGTGTCGATGGATGGTGGTAAATCGACAGGTGAACGTACGTCCGTTATTGAGGGTGGTGGTTCTGACATGATTTCAAGTGACGAAGGTCAGATAAAAACGGGGACAACTGACGCAGAAAATGAAATTTCGCCTGAAGAAATTGAGAAAAAAGCGGAAGAAATCGAAAAAGTAAAATTGGAATCATTGAAAGAGAAACTCGAAGCAAAAATCAATGAAACACCTGAATTAAACGAATTTAAAGACCAAATAAAACTCGAAATCACACCTGAAGGTTTGCGAATTTTATTGGTTGATGACCAAAATCGTCCTATGTATAAGTTGGCGAGCGCACAAACTGAACCACATGTTCGTATTATTTTACATGCACTTGCGCCTGTTATTAACGAATTGCCAAACAAAGTCAGTTTAAATGGTCATACCGATGCAAGACCTTTTCCAGCAAATCAAAAAGGTTATACAAATTGGGAATTATCGAGCGACAGAGCAAATGCCGCCCGATTTGAATTGGTAGAAGGTGGTTTGACAGAAGAAAAAGTATTGCGTGTCATTGGGATGTCTTCTAGTGTGCCATACAATTCAAAGACTGACCCGCTTGACCCAATCAATCGCCGTATTTCGATTTTGGTAATGAATAAGAAAACCGAACAACAAATTTTGCAAGGTAGTAGCGCAGAATAAATTGTTTTTTAGCATAAAAAAGCCCAATTCATTTAAACGAATTGGGCTTTTTTGTGGCACAAATTAAATGCCGTAACGATGTCGATACGTTTCAATTGCGGTTAAATTTTCAGTTTCGCCAGTCGTTTTGAGATAGTCAATAATATGGCACAAACTAATAATGGCAGTAACAGGCAATCCAAAACGTTCCGTGACTTCTTGAATTGCAGATGTGTTACCAAGTCCTTTTTCTTGTCTATCCAATGCAATTAAAACGCCCGCAGGTGTCGCATTTGCATTGCGTATAATTTCAACCGATTCACGTACAGATGTTCCTGCCGTAATTACGTCATCAATGATAAGTACGCGCCCATTTAATGGCGAACCAACTAATAATCCACCTTCGCCATGGTCTTTTGCTTCTTTGCGATTAAATGCAAATGGTATATCTGTTTTTGTTAAGTCAGAATACGCCATTGCGGTTGCAACAGCTAACGGAATGCCTTTGTAAGCAGGACCATAAAAAATGTCGATTTCAATTCCCGATTCAATTAAGGCTTGTGCATAAAATTGCCCTAATTTTTGCAGTTGTGCGCCTGTGTTAAATAAGCCGGTGTTAAAAAAATAAGGGCTAATTCGTCCTGATTTCAGTTCAAATTCACCAAATTTCAATACGCCACAATCGAGCGCGTAACGAATAAAATCGTGTTGATAGGTTTTCATGTGATAATTTTTACTTTATGGATAGTTTTACTGTTAAATGGAATTAACAATTATAGTGAAAAACACTTCGTCGATTTACAAATTCAAGAAACGATTTATGAATATCCGTCAAAAAATGGTATTTATTGTAATTAGTGGAATTTTGTTGAGTGCGGTACTTGGTACAACACTAATTTACAACCTTGTACAGCGAAAAGTGTTAGCAAATGAAGCGATTACATTAGAAAAAATCACGACAAAATTTACGACTGTTGCGTCAAAACGCTTTTCGGAACCTGAAATTAAACTTAAAAGTTTAGAAAAAGTATTGCAAATTGAATTAAATCGCCCAATTCAAAAAAGCGAAATTGACTCATTTCATCAAATTGTTGAAAAAAATGCTGATGGCGTTTGGCGAAATCGAAAAGAAACGTTTAATGGAAAAGAAGAAGCGGGGATTTTTTTGCCACCGAATTCAAATGAAAGTGACATTCAAAAAATTCAACATTTACGCATTAAAAAAATCATGGATATTTTTGGTGCATCATCAAGTCGAAATTTAGAAAATGTTTGGTATTTATCGCCTTATCGTAGCGAAGTGATTTTCGATAAAGTTTTTGACCATTTTGTTTTTGATTTGTCTGTGAATAATGATTATACGCAAACACCTTGGATAACTTATACAACACCTAAATTAAATCCAAACCGTCTTTTTCGTTTTACACCGCCGTTATTTGACCCTGTTTCTAAATTGTGGATGATAGGTGCAATTTATCCACTTTATTTTAATAATCAATGGATTGGTAGTTTAGGCGAGGATATTGAATTAACAGCGGTACTTGAATTCATGTTCAAATCGGAACAAATGTATGCAGGTGCGGAACATTTTTTAATTGATCAACAAGATAATTTTATTTTGGCTGGTGCGTGGCAAAAAGAAATTGAAAGTTCAGTCAAAATAGTAAAACCTAATTTTGAAAAGGAAACCGCTTTAATCGCTTTATTTGAGAAAACACTGACGGAAATTCCCCGATTGTTAACCGATAACTTGATATTACATAACCAACGTTATATTGCCATTGGCATGATTTTAGAGCCTTTGGGATGGCGTTATTATTTATGTGTCCCTGTTTCTGAAATTATGGCTTCAACGCAGGAATTGTTTTTAAACTTATTAGCCATGATTTTGTTTGTTTGTATTTTAAATGGTTTCTTGGTTTTTACGATGACGGGAAAAATGATTACTAATCGAATTAAAGCATTAACTGACAACATTAGTAGCTATTCTCAAAATCACAGTCTTCGCATTGCAAAGCAATTACCAGGTAATGATGAAATTTCTCAGACGGCGAAAGCGTTTGATGAAATGGCGAATGACATTGAAATTCAACAAATTCAAATTAAAGAAAGTCGTGATCAATTTGAAGCATTAGTGACAAACATCCCAGGAGTGACCTATCGTTGCACGTTAGATGCAAATTGGACGATATTATTTGTTAGCGACTCAATAGAAGAATTGTCAGGTTATCCTGCGAGCGATTTTATTCAAAATGCGGTTCGTGAGTACACAAGCATTATTCATTTGGAGGATGTCGATTATGTGAATGCAGAATTTAATGAAGAAGAATTGCATCTGGATTTTATGTTGGAATATCGAATTATTCATCGAAATGGTGAAATTCATTGGGTGCATGAACGCGGTTGCATCGTGTTAGACCAAAATGGAGAACCTGCTTTCTTGGATGGTTTCATTTTCGATATTAGCGAACGAAAACAATCTGAAAAAGAAATTGAAAAATCGGCTTTTTACGATTTTTTAACGAATTTACCTAATCGCCGATTGTTGCAAGACCGTTTAAAAATTGCTTCAGCAATGTGTAAACGCCATAAACGATATAGCGCGTTGTTATTTATTGATTTAGATAATTTTAAAAATCTCAATGACACATTGGGACACGATATTGGCGATTTATTATTGAAACAAGTTGCTGAACGTTTGAACCTTTGTGTGCGAAGTTGTGACACCGTAGCACGTTTAGGTGGCGATGAATTTATTGTAATGATTGAAGATTTGAGTCAACAAGAATTTAAAGCTGCTAGACAAGCCGAAGTATTTGGTGAAAAAGTTTTGTCAACGTTGAATCAAAATTATCAACTTGATATTCACGATTATCACATCACTCCTAGCATTGGAATTACGATGTTCAATGGTTTAGAAGAATCGACTGACGAACTTTTAAAACAAGCTGATATTGCAATGTATCAATCAAAAGCAACGGGGCGAAATGCGTTAAGTTTTTATAATCCGAAAATGCAACAGAAAATCAATGCGCGAGTTGATTTGGAAAAAGATTTAAATCGTGCAATTCGTGAACAAGAATTTGTTTTGTATTACCAATCACAAGTGAATTGCGAAAAAATTGTCGGCGCAGAAGTTTTAATTCGTTGGAATCATCCTGAAAAAGGCTTGATTTCGCCAAACGTTTTTATTCCTTTAGCAGAAGAAACTGGCTTAATTTTACCAATCGGACAATGGGTTTTAGAAATGGCGTGCGCTCAAATTAAAAGCTGGGAAAATCAACCAACAACTGCTCATTTGCAACTTGCTGTGAATGTCAGTTCAAAACAATTTCAACAGCCCAATTTTGTTAATCAAATCCAAAAATTAGTGGAAAATAGCGGCATTACACCAAATCGATTAAAAATTGAATTGACTGAAAGTTTATTACTCGACAATGTCGAAGTCACAATTGACAAAATGGTGAAATTACGAAAATTAGGGATTTGTTTTTCAATGGATGATTTTGGCACAGGTTATTCGTCGTTATCGTATTTAACAAAATTGCCGCTTAATCAACTTAAAATTGACCAAGCCTTTATTCGTAATATGGGACAAAAACCATCCGATGCCATTATTGTTCAAACAATTATTGGCATGACACGAAATCTTGACATCGATGTGATTGCAGAAGGCGTTGAAACCGAAACGCAACGCGACTTTTTGAAATTACATGATTGTAATGTTTATCAAGGTTATTTTTTTAGTAAACCGATTCCATTGCACGAATTTGAGCAATTACTTTCATGAATAATACACGTTTTTCCTCTAAAAATTGGCGCACGGCGTTTGCGGTTTATATCCAGCCGCAAGTATTAAGTATGATTGCATTGGGATTTTCAGCAGGCTTGCCATATTTACTGATTTTTTCGACGCTTTCGGCATGGTTGCGTGATGAGGGAATTGAACGTAGCGTGATTGGTTTTTTTAGTTGGGTAAGTGCGACCTATTCAATAAAAATTTTATGGTCGCCTGTTGTGGATAAAGTCTATTTGCCGATTTTGACGCGCTTTTTAGGACAACGTCGAAGTTGGATGTTGGTTGCACAATTTGGCATTATCGCGGGATTGATTGGCATGGCGAGTGTTGATACGCATACACAATTAACCACGATTGCATTTTGCGCGACATTTGTCGCATTTTGTTCTGCCACGCAAGATGTCAGTATTGATGCGTTTCGGATTGAATTATCTAGCACCGATTTACAAGGCGCGATGGCGGCAATGTATGTTTTAGGTTATCGATTAGCATTGCTAGTTGCGGGAGCAGGTTCGTTTTATATAGCTGAATTTTTCGATTGGAAAATTGCCTATTTTGTCATGGCGGCAACGATGAGTTTTGGTGTGATAACAACGTTATTTTTAAATGCACCAACCGTTGAAAACTCAGTCAAAACGCGGTCAAACACAACATTTTTAATGAAATTTCAGGATGCGATTATTCATCCGTTTACGGATTTTTTTACACGACAAGGACGTTTGGGCTGGTTGATTTTATTGTTGATTGCAATTTATAAAATGAGCGACATTACGATGGGGGTGATGGCGAATCCGTTTTATTTGGATTTGGGATTCAAAAAAACAGAAATTGCTGAAATTACAAAAATTTTTGGTTTTTTTATGACCATTGCAGGTGCGGCATTAGGTGGTGTTTTTGTTGCACGATATGGTGTGATGCGTCCGTTATTGATTGGTGCGATAACGGCAGCGAGTACCAATTTGTTATTTGCGGTGTTGGCAAATACAAAACCTGATTTGGTTTTACTTGCAGGTGTGATTAGTGCAGATAATTTAAGTGGTGGATTTGCGACTTCGGTTTTTATTGCGTATTTGTCAGGTTTGGCACGAAGCGATTATACCGCAACGCAATACGCGCTTTTTAGTTCATTAATGACATTTCCAGCCCAATTTTTAGGTGGTTTTTCTGGTGTCATTGTTGACCATTTTGGTTACAGAAACTTTTTTCTGTATGCCTCAGTAATCGGATTGCCAGCCATTTTTTTGGTGATAGGTCTTTTGCGCCACGAAAAAATTAGCGTAAAAGAATAGTTTTCATACTTCATTCATACAATACACAAATGTGTCGCCCTTGGTTTTTTGCTTCAGATAATGCGATGTCAGCGCGACTAATCGCATCTTCTAATGATTCATTCTCCAAAATGCACACGCCGCCGATTGAAATAGTGACATTCATTTTGTCGGCTTTGTTAAATTTAGAATGTTCGGTGAGATTCCGACATTTTTCTGCGACAAACTGCAAAATACTATATGAAGGACAATCAATTAAAAGTAAAAATTGCGTTTCGCTATATCTGTATGAAAAATCACCTTTACGAACCGTTTTTCGCACAATGTCAGCGATTTCAAGAATCACGGAATTTCTCGTAGCTAAACCATATTTACTGTAAATTTGTTTAATCACATCAATTTCTATCAGCAATATCCCAAAATCTGACGCAGAAATATTTTTGCTACTGCACAAGGCTTCAAAATCAAACAACAGACGATTTCGGGTTGCCAATTGCGTTAAATTATCAACGTGCATATTGGACGATACGGCGATATTTTTAAAATGCGTCAACAATTCAACAACTTTTATTTGGTATTCTTCAAAAGATTGCAAATGTTGAACGCAAACGTTTTTATCATCAATCGACAAACATAATTCTCGAATTATGCTGTGCATAACACGATGTTGCTGTTCTAATTCAATTGTTGCCGTCGAATCTAACGCCATAAAGAATTCATAATCTTTATAAAACCAATTGCCAAATTTACACTGCGTATGTGCATTGCAATCGGTGACATCTGTTGAAAGTGGTGTGCGTAAAATAGCAAAAGAAAGAATGCGTCTTGTCCAATTCAGGTGTGATTGAACAGCACCATCAATATTTGCAGCATATTCTTTTAAATCAAAAGGCATAATGGCTTAATTTTAGTTATTGTGATGAATGCGACTAAATTCATGCACCGCATCAACCATCGCTTCCACATTATCAGGATTGATGTCAGGTAAAATGCCGTGACCTAAATTGAAAACATGACCTGATCCGCTACCGTATTTTTGTAAAATAATTTTGACTTTTTCTGTAATCACTTCAGGTGTTGCATAAAGTGTTAGGGGGTCTAAATTACCTTGCAACGCCACTTTATCGCCAACTCTTGCACGAGCTTGCCCAATATCAGTTTGCCAATCTAAACCAAGCGCGTCATAACCCGATTCTGCCATATTTTCGAGCCACAAACCACCGCCTTTTGTGAATAAAACGGTTGGAATTCGTACACCATCAATTTCAGTTTTTAGCAATGAACGCACTTGTTGAGCATAACGTAATGAAAATTCGTTGTAATCTTCGCCGCTTAACATGCCGCCCCAAGTATCAAAAAGCATCACTGCTTGTGCGCCTGCGGCAATTTGTGCGTTTAAATAAGACGCGACAGATTGCGCTAATTTATCGAGTAATTTATGAAGTAAAGCGGATTCGTTAAACATCATTTTTTTGATTTTAGCGAAATTTTTACTGCTTCCGCCTTCAATCATATACGTTGCAAGAGTCCACGGACTGCCTGAAAAACCAATCAACGGCACACGATTTTCTAAATTTTTGCGAATCAAACGCACCGCATCCATCACATAACGTAATTCATTTTCGGGGTCAGGAATCGGTAATTTTTCAATATCCGCAGCGGTCTGAATGGGATTTTTAAAACGCGGTCCTTCGCCTTCGGTGAAATACAAACCTAAACCCATCGCGTCAGGAATTGTCAAAATGTCTGAAAACAAAATTGCGGCATCAAAATCAAAACGGCGCAACGG
Organism: uncultured Pseudomonadota bacterium; assembly: GCA_903904275.1. Classification (GTDB taxonomy): domain Bacteria; phylum Pseudomonadota; class Gammaproteobacteria; order Methylococcales; family Methylomonadaceae; genus UBA10906. The sequence goes on along the minus strand of CAIVBX010000005.1, from coordinate 5,040 downwards.
CTGCAAAGTCACTTCACACGCTAATTCTGGATTGGTGCAAAGCGCCATAAAACTCCCCGCTTGTTCACGAATTGCGCGATATTCAGGCAAATAACGTCCTGCTTGGCGCATCATCCAAATCGGCGTGTAATCTGTAGGTTGTTTTAAAAGTGCTTTGATAAACGTGTCGTTTTTTAATGTAGTCATAATTTTTTTAAGTGTGGAATTTAATTTTTTCTGGGCAGTGAATTAGCAAATTCAGCAGGTAAATTTTCACGCGCTTTTGTGGCTTCGGCTGCATTTGTGAACCCACCATACATCAAGGCAAAACGTGGTTGTTCAGCATTTCCCGATTTGACAACATGAATGTTTTTACGCAATCCTGCGTGCTTTTTTTGAAAGGCTTCAACGGCGGCATCACTTGAAAGTGTAATCAATTGTAGCGCGTAATGTCCTGCCGATTGAGGTGAAATAATTTCAGCTTTTTTTTCTTTTTCGAGTTCAATTTTTTTAACAGGTTCTACTTTTACAGGTTCTGGTTTTTTAACGTCAGCAGGTTTTTCAATTGGTTTAATTTCAATTTTTTTAACGTCAGGTACAGAAATAGGTACCATTTGAAGTGTTGATTTTTCAGACAATTGCTGAATTTTAACGCCTTGAGCAGGCTCTACTTTGGGAAACGAAATGGTTGGTTCAACAAGTTTCACAGGGTTTTCAATAACGGTTTCGACTTTCTCAGGTTCAGGTATTTTTAAATCAGGTTGCGGCATTTCAGGTGTTTTTTCAGCTTCTACTTTTGCAGGCTCTGCAATGTTTTCCACAGGTTTTTCAACAGGAACTGCATTTTCAGGTTGTGAATTAGTTGGTGCAGCGACAATGCCTTTTTCAATATCGAGCTGAAATTCTGGAATGATGATGTCTTGTTGTTCTGTTTTAGGTGGTGATTCACTTTGGATAACAGGCGTTTTTTCAGTATTTTCAATAAGCGGAACAGAAGGGATTTCAATTGGCATTTCTTCAACAGTTTTAAAATGCTGTATGCCTTGATTGATTCCAATGGCTAAAAATAATACGCCTGCCGCACCGATTAACCATTTGTTGTAATCTGATTGATTTCCACGCGCTAATTTTGAAAAATTTACCAAAATTCTAGCTGGAACACCTTGTGTATCATGATAAATTTTTTCAATCCATTTGTCGTCAATCGGTATTGCGTCATAGGTTCTTGGTTTTGCGGCTAAATGCCGTAAAAAATCGGCACATTGATTTTTATTTAACGCAGGAATTTCAAGCAAATAACATGAATCTAACGCTTTATCGGTTTGGCGATGTGCATTTTGTGCTTCAGGTGTGAGCGAAAAAATCAATTTTACAACTGTTTGACTTGCTGCATAATCGATCAACGTGGTCATCAAACCTGAAACCAAAAGTCCTGCATCATCAATAATCAACACAATTTTTTTATGTTGTTCTTGAAAAATTTGAAACGCACTTTCCAACGAATCATATTTATTTCGCAACATTGTTTTTGTTAATTGCGCTTCAATCATTTCAAAACTTAATTCTGCACTGCCTTGTACAAAACAACATTGCCACACGTCAGAATTTAAATCATAGAGTTTATCGAGTAACAGCGTTTTTCCAATCCCAGATTCGCCGCTGATAATAATGTGTTGTTTTAAATTCGGAATTAAATGTTGCAACAATTCAAATTTTTGCGTTCGCTCTTTTGTTATAAGCGGCAAAATTTCAAACGATTCCGAAAAAATTTCGTTATTTGCCATAACATTGTAATGTTTGCATTAAAGACAAATTATCGACAGACATTGGCAATGTTGCTTTACCAATTGCTTCGAGCAAAATCACACGAATTGCACCATCAACATTCTTTTTATCAACTGCCATTAAATCAACAAAACGTTCAGTGTTTAATTCAGTTGGTGATTTTACGGGTAAATTTGAACGTTCAAATAAGTTCACAATTCTTGCTACATCATTGTGAGTTAAAAACCCTTTTCGTTGCGATAAATCCGCCGCTAAACATGTGCCAATGGCAACCGCTTCACCGTGTAAATAACTGCCGTAACCCATACCGGTTTCAATGGCATGACCAAAAGTGTGACCTAAATTTAATGTCGCACGCACACCACCTTCGTGTTCATCTTCCGCCACAACCTCTGCTTTCATAATGCAAGATTGTTCAATAGCATAGGTAAGGGCGGTTTTATCACGCGCCAATAACACATTGATATTTTCTTCAAGCCAAACAAAAAAGGCTTCATTACGAATTAAACCGTATTTGATGATTTCGGCTAAACCCGCCGCAAGTTGACGGTCGTCAAGGGTGTCCAATACATTTACATCTGCAATCACTGCTTGAGGTTGATAAAACGCGCCAATCATATTTTTGCCGAGCGCGTGATTTACGCCCGTTTTTCCACCAACCGACGAATCAACTTGCGCCAATAACGTGGTTGGAATTTGAATAAAGGTAATTCCACGTTGATAACACGCAGCAGCAAATCCACCCATATCACCAATGACACCACCACCTAACGCAATTAACGTCGCATTTCGACTAAATTTGCAGGTCAGTAATTTATCGAAAATCAAATTGAGCGAATCGAGCGTTTTAAATTGTTCACCATCAGGCAAAATGACGTTTTCAACGTGATACGCGCTTAAATTCGCAGACACTTTTTCTAAATATAACGGCGCAATCGTTTCATTTGTGACAATCAAAACTTGTTTCGATTTAATGTGTTGTGTTAATAAATCTGCTTGTAACAACACATTTTCACCGATATAAATCGGATAGCGGCGTTCACCTAATTCGACATTTAACGTTTTCATATTTTAATTTTGTGCAAATTGGTAGGCTTCTAAAATATGCGTAACAACGTCTTTACTTTGTAATTCGCCCGTATCAACTACCAAATCCGCACTTGCTAAATACAAAGGTTGACGTTCAGCTAATAACCCTTCGATGCGTTTTTTCGGGTCTTCGACATCAAGCAATGGGCGTTGCGAATCACGGCGCGTGCGTTCAAATAAGCGGTTTGCATCGCAATGTAAATACACCACAAATCCTCTTTCCATCAGCAAATTTCGATTTTCTTCGCGTAAAATTGCACCACCGCCCGTTGCCATAACAACGCCTTTAATTTCGGTAAGTTGAGCAATCATTTTTTGTTCGCGATTACGAAAACCGACTTCGCCTTCAAATTCAAAAATGGTTGAAATATCAACGCCTGTCCGTTCTTCAATTGCTTTGTCACTATCGTAAAAAGGCAATTGCAAGGCACGAGCGAGCAAGCGACCAACAGTGGTTTTGCCTGCGCCCATTAACCCAACTAAATAAATGTTTTCTGATTGTTTCATGCTGTCCTTGTATTTTAAATTTATGTCATAACAACGTTAATTTTGAATTTATTGCGTTGCCTGATTGTCTTTGACAATTTTGGGCGTAACGAAAATTAACAGTTCTTTTTTTGCGCTAGTTTTTGCGCTATTTGTGAACAAATCGCCAACAAATGGCAAATCTGCAAAAAATGGTACTTTGTTTTTAGTGATGGAATCGTTATCTTCATAAACACCACCTAACACAATCGTTTCACCATCTTCGACTAAAACAGACGTTTTAATTTCACGTTTATCCAATACTTTATTGCCATTTAAACCGATGCTTGCGGTTTCGTTGACATTATCTTTTTTGATGACGAGATTCATTAAAACTGAGCCACTTGGTGTAATTTGTGGCGTAACATTTAATGCTAATGTGGCATCTTTAAAGGTTACAGTTGGCACAGATGATGACGATGAACCATTTGCGACGACAGTTGGCAAGGTAACATAAGGAACTTGAACACCTTGAATAATGTAAGCGGTACAACGATTCATTGTCATTACTCGCGGATTTGAAATGCTTTCGCCCCGTCCATTTGATTGCAATGCTGAAACTTCCAAATTCAAAACATAATCCGCACCACGAACCAATGTCATTCCCAATGCAGCAGGCGGTGTTGAACCCATTGATTGTGCGCCCAAATCAAACAGTGAATCTTTTAAAACACTATTTCCTGAACTTATATCGCCTGTTGTTCCTTTACCACCAGTAGCATAATTTGTTGAAGCATCTAAAGCACCTTGTTTTCCAGCACCAAATTTCACACCTAAGTTTCGCGCAAACGAATCATCCGCAATTACAATTCTCGATTCAATCATGACTTGTTGTACAGGAACATCTAATCTATGAATCAATTTTTTTACATCATCTAATTTTTTTGCAGTATCTTTAACGATTAAGGTATTTGTTCTTGAATCTACAATTGCCGAACCTCGTGTTGATAATAAACGTTTTTCTTCAGAATTTATGCCGTTTTGAGTTTGATTCTGCGTATTGATTGTGTTTGATAACTGACTGGTTAATGAGCGGGAAACAGAATTTTGATTTTGTTGAGTCGGGTCATTGTTCGATGACGTGTTACTATTTGAAGACAAGCCTAAAGAACTGGTGGTTGTCGTATCGTTTCCACAACTTCCAAATGCACCTGTATCCAATCCATTCAACAAACTTTTAAAACTTTCCGCTTTAGCGAAATTGATTTTAAGGTATTCCGTAATCAACGCGTCAGATTTTTCAACGACCTCTTCCATTTTTTGTTGTTTTTCTTTGTAATCTTTGATTTTATCCAGTGGCGAAATCAATGTCACATTACCTGTTTGATATTTTCCCAACTCTTTGGTCATCATAATAAAATCAAGTGCTTCGTCCCAAGGAACATCATCAATTTTCAAGGTGATATTTCCTGAAACATCGTCACCTGCAACCATATTTTGACCCGTAAATTCAGCCAAAATAGCGATAATGTTACGAATTTCGATGTTTTGGAAATTTAACGATAAACGGTCACCAGTATATTTGACACGACTTTTTTCTTCTTTTTCTTTTTCTTCGTCGGTTAATTATTGTTTCGATATTCAAAAGCATCACAACTTTGCCTTTAACCTTACCTAAGCCGGTTAAAAAGCCTGTTTCAACTTTAGTTCCGTATTGAGGAG
>CAIVBX010000004.1 GCA_903904275.1 uncultured Pseudomonadota bacterium | reverse complement strand
TCGAAATGTCCGAAGCGGCAAACATTTTGCACAATGCTACGTCAAAAAGTTTGATTTTGATTGACGAAATCGGACGCGGCACGAGTACGTTTGATGGGCTTTCGCTCGCGTGGGCATGCGCCGAACATTTAGCCAAAGAAACCAAAGCCTTCACGTTGTTTGCGACACATTATTTTGAACTCACCGCTTTAGCCGACGAGCATCGCAACATTCATAACGTACATTTAGAAGCCATTGAACATGGCGATACGATTATTTTTCTGCACGCAGTCAAAGATGGTGCGGCAAATCAAAGTTATGGCTTGCAAGTTGCCGCATTAGCAGGCGTTCCGCGTGTCGTAATTGAAAATGCGAAAACGAAATTGCGCGAATTAGAAATGCACGCTTATACCGAGCAGCAAATCAAACGCGGTAACGACCAAATTGATTTGTTTGTCTCGCAATCTGAAAATCCTGTAATGGAATTACTCAAAGATGTTCGCGCCGATGATTTAACGCCCAAACAAGCGTTAGAGTTGGTTTATCGTTTGAAACAACTGGCTTAAATGCTGAAAAATCACGACAACACAACCAATCCTAATTAGAGAATTATCATGAAATTCGTAGACCCAAAAACGGACATCGCGTTCAAAAAAATCTTCGGCAATGACGCACACAAAAGTATTTTGATTGAATTTCTCAACGAAATGCTTGAACTTAATTTTCCGATAGAAAGCGTGGATATTTTAAATTCATATCAACCGCCAAAATTCGAGGGCTTAAAAAATACCAGTCTTGATGTCAAAGCGAAAGATACGTCTGGACAGGAATTTATTGTTGAAATGCAAGTTGCGAAGGAAGCGTGGTTTTTACAACGAGCCATGTTTTACAGTTCAAAAGCCTACAGCCAACAATTATCAATTGGTGGAAATTATCACAAACTCAAGCCTGTTATTTTTCTAGGCATTTTAAATTTTGATGCCTTCAATAAATCACAACAGCATTTTTCACGGCATTTAATCGTGGATAAAAACACACACCAACATGATTTAACTGATTTGGAATGGAATTTTATTGAGTTAAAAAAATTTAAAAAAACAGAATTTGAACTTGAAACGGTTGCAGACAAATGGATTTATTTCATTCAACAAGCCACGAATCTTGATCATATTCCTGAAAATGCCAATACAGAAGCATTGAAATTAGCCTATGAAATTGCGGAACAACATCAATGGACAGCTGAGGAGTTAGCCGTTTATGACGCGCAAGAAATGGAAATTCATCGAAGTCAAAATGTGATTGAAACCGCTCGAATTGATGGAATGGCTGCTGGACTTGCAGAAGGACTGGAAAAAGGTCTTGAACAAGGACTTGAACAAGGCAAACTCGAAGGTGAACAAGCTAAAGCATTAGCTATCGCCAAAGGAATGCTCGCTAAAAATCTTGATTTAGAAACCATTGTTGAATTAACAGGCTTAACGATTGAAGTCGTCACTGAATTACGAAACAACTCACAACCAAAATGAATAAACTTCTCCTCGGCGACAATTTAGAAATTTTAAAAAACCTCGAATCCGAAAGTGTCGATTTGATTTATCTCGACCCGCCTTTTTTCTCAAATCGAAATTACGAAGTCATTTGGGGCGACAAAGGCGAAGTCCGCAGTTTTCAAGACAGATGGTCGGGCGGCGTTGAACATTACATCGGTTGGTTAAAAGAGCGCGTCGAAGAAATGCACCGCATTCTAAAACCCACAGGTTCGATTTTTCTGCATTGCGATTGGCACGCAGACGCTTATATTCGTGTGTTAATTTTGGACAAGATTTTTGGAGAGCAGAATTTCCGAAATGAAATCATTTGGTGTTACAACAAATGGGCAGTTTCAGGAAAATCATTCTCCAAAAATCACGACAACATATTTTTTTATACAAAATCTTCTGATTACAAATACAACCAACAATTTCAAGAACGTGCCGCTTCAACTCTTAAACGATTTGGTAATAATGAAATAATTTCAGGTGTTGATGAAAAAGGAAATAGATTACCTTCACAAATCAGCGAAAAAGAATCAAAAGGCGTGAAAATGTACGATTGGTGGCAAATTCCAATCGTCGCGCCATCTGGTAAAGAACGAATCGGCTATCCAACACAAAAACCCGAAGCCTTACTTGAAAGAATTATTGAGTGTGCAAGCAACGAAGGCGACATTGTTTTAGACCCATTTGTTGGTGGCGGCACAACAGTTGCCGTTGCTGAACGTTTGCGACGCGGTTGGATTGGAATTGACCAATCGGTAACAGCAATCAAAGTTACGGAAATGCGCCTGAAAAAACCACAACGCGATTTGCTCGACGCGCCATTTATCGTGCAATTGCACAAATACGATTACGACACGCTGCGTTATCAAGATGCGTTTGAATTTGAAACGTGGATTGTTCAACAATTTGGCGGCGTTCCGAATTCTAAACAACGTAGCGATGGCGGAACGGATGGCAAAACAAAAGACAGTTTGCCGATTCAAGTGAAACGCTCGGACAATATCGGGCGCAACGTAATTGATAATTTCCAATCGGCGTGCAAACGGTTTGACGTGAAATTATTTGAAAAACAAATTGCAGACGGCAAACCGATTGGCGTAATTATCGCGTTTAGTTTTGGCAAAGGCGCGATTCAAGAAGTGGCGCGTTTAAAAAATCATGACGGTGTAATTATTGAACTGGTGAAAGTGGAAGACGTTGTGCCGATTGCAAAGAAACCGAAACTGACGTTGACGTGTAACGATTTAGGTTTGAATGCGAAAAAATTGCGTGAAATTGAATTTGTCGCAGTCGGTGAATCGGAATCAGGCATCGAGTTTTATGCGTGGGATTTTAATTTTAGTGAATCAGACGGTTTCAAAGCAGACGTGATGATTGATAAAGCAGGCAAACAAACGCACGCTTTCAAAGCAGGAAATTATCAAGTCGCCGTCAAAGTCGTGGATAACGAAGGTATTGAAAGTATTGAAATTATTACGCTGAAAACGAATGGCATTTTAGAAATGGGGGGGTAATTTTCAATGAAAACCCTACAAAGTATTTTTATTATTGCGTTACTTGCGTTGACCGCTGGTATTAGCGTTCGGATGTTCAATCAATGGCAAGCTGATCAACAACCGATACCATTACCTGAATTTTCTTTCCCCGATTTGAACGACACGCAGCATATTTCCAACGAATGGCAAGGCAAAATTATTGTATTGAATTTTTGGGCAACATGGTGTCCTGCGTGTTTAAAAGAAATTCCTGCTTTCATGGCGATGCAAATGCAATACGCAGAAAAAGTGCAATTTGTAGGTATTGCGCTCGATGATTTAGAGGCTGTAAAAACATTTCAACAAAAAACGGCGGTAAATTATCCATTGTTGATTTCAGGTGATTTTGCAGGTTTTCAATTGACTAAAAAATTAGGCAATTTAATCAATGCAATTCCGTATACCGTTGTGGTAAATCGTGATGGACAAGTGATTTATCATCATGCAGGGGAATTAACAACAACGGAATTACAGGCGGTAATTTCGCCATTGCTTTAAAATTGCGGTTTAAAAAAATTTTGGATATTTCGGAGAAAAAATGAATATTTTAATTATTGGTAGCGGTGGACGTGAACACGCTTTAGCTTGGAAAGCAAAGCAATCATCAAAAGTAAGTCATGTTTTTGTCGCACCAGGTAATGCGGGAACTGCTTTAGAATCTGGGATGACGAATGTTGAAATTGCCGTTGAAAAATTAGATGAATTACTGGCATTTGCTCAAAAAAATGCGATTGAATTAACCATCGTAGGGCCAGAAGTGCCTTTGACGTTGGGTATTGTTAATAAATTTCAAGCGGCAGGTTTAGCGTGTTTTGGTGCGTCGGCATATACATCACAATTAGAAGGTTCAAAATCATTTTGCAAAGATTTCATGATTCGCTATGGCATTCCTACGGCGGCTTATGAAAGTTTCACTGATGCTGAAAAAGCGATTGCCTATATTGAAAAACACGGCGCACCAATTGTGGTAAAAGCCGATGGTTTAGCGGCAGGGAAGGGTGTCATTGTCGCGCAAACGAATGACGAAGCGATTGCCGCTGTGAACGATATGTTGGCAGGAAATGCGTTTGGTGAAGCAGGACATCGCGTGGTAATTGAAGAATTTTTAGCAGGTGAAGAAGCGAGTTTTATCGTCATCGCAGACGGCAAAACCGCCTTACCGATGGCAACATCGCAAGACCACAAAGCATTACAAAATGGTGATAAAGGCGTAAATACAGGCGGCATGGGTGCATATTCACCTGCGCCGATTGTGACGGCTGAAATTCATGAAAAAGTGATGCGCGATGTTATCAATCCAACTCTAGCAGGTATGGCTTCAGAAGGTCATCCTTATAGCGGATTTTTATATGCTGGTTTGATGATTTCACAGAATGGCGATATTAAAGTGTTGGAATACAACTGCCGTTTTGGCGACCCCGAAACGCAACCGATTATGATGCGTTTGAAAAGTGATTTAGTGGAACTTTGCCAAGCTGCACTTGCTGGTGAAC
>CAIVBX010000003.1 GCA_903904275.1 uncultured Pseudomonadota bacterium | reverse complement strand
TTGCTTGATTTAGGTGAGGACGTTATCCCAAAAACACGCTTTACGCCAAACGTTACCCGTAAAGGCTTGCTCGAATTCACCACGCGCAACGCTGGATTACAAACCGCTAAAAGTTTGAAAAAATAAATACATATCCTCCCCGCCTTATTTCTAAAGCGGGGCTTTTTCGTTTAGTGTGCAAAAAAGGCGATTTTAACTAACGCGCTCATCATTACGCCCATCATGACCAGAATGGTTTTGTTAGTCCATTTAGTGAACTGTAAATCTTGTTGAATCGTGGTTATTTTTGATGTGATACGCATTTCAACGTCTTTCATCTCACCACGAAGTTGCTCAATTCTTAAATCTAAGTGGTCTTTCGTAACAACATCACCTTGCACTTTGGCAATGGATTTTGCAATCGATTCGGCTTGTACACGTTCAACGCCTGCCTCAACTAATTCTGTCATCACCGCTAAGGTGTCAAATGCTGCCATAAATCCTCCTGTTTATTTAGTCAGATTGTGCCACGTCCTTGTGGCGCGTGAAACTATTTAAATACGCTGTTAAGCAACGCGCTAATTGCAACCATTACATCACGCTTTACCATGACATAAGGATGTTTCGGGTCTTGGAAAACCTGTTCAACGAAATCATCCATTTTTATGACTTGACCCGATTTCACCTGCACCACTTTTTCATCATGGGCGAATGAACCCGCTTGTGATAAATCCTCCCATTTTTCAAGTGGAATCATGGCGAATTTACTATTATCAAGATTGGCGATGTATTTCAATAATCCTTTATCTTGCTGTGAACAAATCTGAACTTTAACTTTGTTATTCTGATAATGGCGAAATGACTCAAGCTCGCTTTCAGGAACTAAAACCATTCCTTGCGGCGGCTGATATTCAAGCAATTCACCTTCTAAGGCTTTTGCATCGGGTTCACAGTTCAAAAACTCGCAAACCTCACGGTATTTTTCAAGCGGGATATTTTCACGTCTGTTCACGTTGAATTTTTCTAAGATGTCACCGCCCAACGCTTTGTAACTTGTGCCAACTTGATTTTTAACGAGCCACGCAACACGTTTGTTAATGTGACGAAGCATCGCTGGTGTTAAGGTTTTCGGTGTCGCGGTTGGCAATTCCTTCAAGCCATACGCTGTTTTTGGAAACAACTTCGCGTGCATCAAATTAAACGCATTGATGTAGGCTTCTTTGATTTGCGCGGCGGCTTTGCCTGTGAATCCCATGACTAAAAACATGAATCCGTCTTTTGTCATTTCGTACATAGTTCTTTTTTCGCCTTTTGCGTCCAAATAATCAACGGGCTGAAAATTCAGCTGGTTGAATTTTTCAGAACATTCAAGGCGTGAAATTGATTGAAGTACGTTTTTGTGAAGTTTGCCGAAGGCTTCGGCGACTTTGAGAGAGTTTGTTTTGATGTCGTCGTTTGATGCAAAGACGAAAGATTAAAAATTTGATGGTAAAGCTACAGTGGTCATAATGACCTCCTTTTTTGTGTTAATTTCGACATTAACGCTCCCGAGGGAGCGCGGTTATGGAGGGTCGAAACAGCCAAAAAAGGAAACTGCTCTCATCCTTACGGGCAGAGAACTCCGTAACCGCACAGCAAGTAATCGTGCCTAAGCACAATTACAGTATTACTACTGCCTAAGGGGCAGCACCTTTTTTGGATTTGTTTATGAGTTTCGACGCTCACGGGCAAAAGGATAAACCCGCACGCGATTGATTGTCAAAAATTATTGCTTGAAGATGGTTCCGAATGCAATGGATTTGTTTTGCGAAACAAAAATCTGACCTGCTTTTAATGCTTTATCAAATACAAAGTAAGCCTTTGTTCCATCTTCCGCATCAACTTCGCCAACACAATATACCCCTACTTCATAAGTGCCAGATAATTGGTTAATTCCGACCTCGCCACCACATCCAGATTCTATTGAAATAGCCGCAGTACCTTTTCCTGTGAACATAATTGTTCCTATCGATGCACAGTTGCCATTTGAACTGCTGCTTACAGCTCCAAATCCATAACTTCCAGAAAGAGATTTTGTACTGCAAGCCGCACCAGCTCCAAAACTAAGACCCAACAGCATTAAACCTAAAACCAATTTTTTCATAAAATCCTCCGTTAAAAGCGACTATGTTAATCGTGAACGGGTTGAAAGGTAAAAATTAACGGTAAATTATGTTTCTGTTCATCTTGCTTGATTTTTTAATTACTATGACAAAACTTTGTCATAAAATCTGACACATGTTGTCACACTATGTCACTTTATGACGCATTTTTTATTTTTATGTGGTTTAAGTTATTGATTTATTTAGGTCTATTTTTTAAATTAAGCCTGCTAAGGGAGTATGGGCTTTATCTCCCATCGAGGGTTCGAACCCCTCACTCTCCGCCACTTATAATTTTAACTAAGCTGGTTTTCGTTGTGGGTATAACAGAATTTTGTCATTGAAACCAATCTGTCTTGAGTTATTCACATAACCGCTAAGATGTTCACTATACAAATAAGCATAACGCAACACCATTTTTAAATCAGACCATCCAGCCAATCCTTTCAGCACATGCAACGGTGTACCGTTTTTAATATGCCAACTCGCCCAAGTGATGCCGTAAATCATGCCATCGAAAATTATCAATCCCTGCTCTTTTTACTGCATTGATAAATTCTTTAGTGCTTAACTGCCGCTGGTTATAAACAAACACTTTTTTTATGCTTGCCAATTTGCTCTCGTAAAACAATGCAGTGCATCATCATTCAACGGCACCGCAATTGCCTTACCACTTTTTGAATTTTCAGCTTTTACCCATGCGATTCTCTGCACTAAATTTACTTTTGACCAACGCAAATCAATCACATTTGAAGCCCCCCTGTTGCCATTGTAAATTTGCTATCAAAGGAGAGGTGTCTTGCCGCCCTAATTGCGTGAGGTTTTTTCATCACAACCACTCTCGCACTTGGTTGCCAACGTTTCCACGCTTTTGCGTCCGTAACGCTGCACGGTTAAAAATTCTTTGACCATAAAAAATCCCCGCAATCTTTCGAGTACGAGGCTGGTTGATTGTAAAATTTAGTTGTTTAGTCTGATGAACAATCGCTATCAGAACTTGAAGAATGAGAGGAACTACAGCCATTAAAACTCGAATAAGTGCTTGAAATAATAGCGGTGTTAATCATGTCATTTGTTTGAGATTCTTGCTCACGTCTTCTTCTACGCGCTTCTTCCTCGCGTTTTTCACGCTCTTTGCGTAATTTTTCATAATATTGCATCGATTTTACTCCTGAGTTAGTTGAAAAATGTAATTTTAATCAATGCACCAGAACTTAAGCCGTAAATAGCCAATAAAGCGCGATTTGTCCATTTTGTAGACTGTATGTCTTGTTGCATAATTGATAACTGCGTCATGATTTTTAATTTTAAATCTTTTAATATCGCGTCTAACCAGCTCGATTTTTAAATCGGTTTCTTTTGCGCGAAGC
>CAIVBX010000002.1 GCA_903904275.1 uncultured Pseudomonadota bacterium | reverse complement strand
TGGTCATCTTCACCTGATGCTTTCCTTAATAGTAATGCGTGGTATGTTTTTTTCAACTACGGTTATACAGGCAGTTACAACAAAGGAAACAGCAATCATATTCGGTTGGTACGTCAGTAATACAGCTGATTTTAATTTTTAAAATTCGAAAATAATTATTTTTAGACGCTACACGACAGCCGCTAAATGCCCACTCGCTTCAAGCCACGCTTTTCTATCCCCAGCGCGTTTTTTGGCGAGTAACAAATCCATCATTCCTTCGGTAGCGTCAAAATCATCAACCGTTAATTGCACCAAACGGCGCGTGTCAGGATTCATCGTCGTCTCACGCAATTGGCTTGGGTTCATTTCCCCCAACCCTTTAAAACGTTGCACGTTCACTTGTCCTTTGATTCTTTCCGCTTTGATACGGTCTAAAATCCCTTGGCGTTCCGATTCATCGAGCGCGTAAAAAACCCGTTTGCCTACATCAACACGATAAAGCGGAGGCATCGCAACGAAAACGTGACCGTTTCTAACCAGCGCATTGAAATGTTTGTAAAATAAAGCGCAAATCAAAGTAGCAATGTGATTTCCGTCTGAATCAGCATCCGCCAAAATACACACTTTGCCATAACGTAAGGCTTGCAAATCATCTGAATCAGGCTCAATTCCCAACGCAACCGCAATATCGTGAATTTCTTGCGAAGCCATGACTTGAGAGGATTCAACTTCCCAAGTGTTCAGAATTTTCCCACGCAAAGGCATAATGGCTTGAAAATCACGCTCCCGCGCTTGTTTCGCACTTCCGCCTGCCGAATCGCCTTCAACTAAAAATAATTCCGTGCGATTGATGTCCTGCGCGGAGCAATCCGCTAATTTTCCTGGTAACGCAGGACCTGAAGTGATTTTTTTGCGGACGATTTTTTTATTTGAACGCAACCGTTTTTGTGCGCTGTTGATGATTAACTCGGCGATTTTTTCGCCTTCGTTGGTGTGCGAATTGAGCCACAAACTAAAACTGTCTTTTACAACGCCAGAAATAAACGCCACACATTCGCGCGAACTTAAACGTTCTTTGGTTTGTCCTGAAAATTGCGGGTCTTCGAGTTTGACGGATAAAACAAAATGGCATTGTTCCCAAACGTCCTCGGGGGCGATTTTTACGCCACGCGGCAACAAATCACGAATGTCGCAAAATTCACGAATCGCTTCGGTTAAACCTGCTCGCAAACCATTAACGTGTGTACCGCCTTGCGCAGTGGGAACTAAATTAACGTAGCTTTCGGCGACCATTTCATTGGGATTTTCAACCGCCCACAAAACACCCCATTCAACGGCTTCATGATCTGCGCTCATATTGCCCATAAACGGTGTTTCGGGGAAAAATTCTAAATCCCCAATTCGGTCATTTAAATAATCTTGCAAACCGTTTTGATAACACCATTCAAAGGCTTCATCGGTTTGTTCAATTTTGAGCGAAATTTTTAAACCTGCACATAAAACCGCTTTAGCGCGTAAAACGTGTTTCAGTTTTGAAACGGAGATTTTTGGCGAATCAAAGTATTTTTCATTCGGCAAAAAATAAACGGTTGTGCCTGTATTATTTTTTCCGACTGTTCCAGTTTCGAGTAATTCTGTTTGTTTTTCGCCATCCGCAAAACGCATCGAATAGACTTTACCGCTACGTTTCACAGTCACTTCTAATTCACTAGACAACGCATTTACAACCGAAATTCCCACGCCGTGCAAACCGCCTGAGAATTGATAATTTTTGTTGGAAAATTTTCCGCCAGCGTGTAATTGCGTCAAAATCACTTCAACGCCTGTCATGTTTTGTTCTGGATGAATATCAACAGGCATTCCGCGACCATTGTCGCTCACGGAAATTGCGCTATCTTTGTGTAGAATTACATCGATTTTATTGGCGTGTCCTGCTAACGCTTCATCGACACTGTTGTCGATAACTTCTTGAGCCAAATGATTTGGACGTGTGGTGTCGGTGTACATACCTGGTCGTTTGCGAACAGGTTCTAAACCGCTTAAAACTTCAATTGCAGCGGCAGTATAATTTGATTGATTGGTCATTGAGTAAAATCAGAGGAAAACAAAATTTTAAGATTAGTGTCACAATTATCATGAAAATCGATAGCGAACGCGACAACAAAATAATTTAAACTAACCACTTTTTCATTTTCACAAAAAAATCATGCAAAAACTCATCAGCACCGCTGCATTATCTGAATTCCGTTTAGAAAAATTACTTTCTGAATTACAAAGCATTCAACCTGACATTCAAAAAGTTTCAGCCCGATTTGTGCATTTTGTTTCAGGTGAAATCACGTCTGAACAACAAACTATTTTGGAACAACTTTTAACTTACGGTTCACCCAATTCTGTTGCAGAAGAAGGCGAATGTTTATTAGTTGTGCCACGTTCGGGGACGATTTCGCCGTGGTCAAGCAAAGCTACGGACATCGCGCACCGTTGTGGATTAACAGACATTGAACGTATCGAACGTGGCATTGAATACTTCATTGACAGCGCGTCGCCATTGAATGAAAACGTTGCCAAAAAATTGCACGACCGCATGACGCAAACCGTTGTCCGCGACCAAAATAATTTAGAACTTTTCGCACATCACGAGCCACAACCATTGCAACGTGTAAATGTGATTGAACAAGGACGTGACGCGCTGGTTTTAGCAAATACGGATTTAGGTTTAGCGTTGTCAGCAGACGAAATCGATTACTTGACCGACGCATTTGTGCAACTTGAACGCAATCCAACTGACGTAGAACTCATGATGTTCGCACAGGCGAATTCGGAACATTGCCGCCACAAAATTTTTAACGCGAGTTGGACAATTGACGGCATCGAACAAGCGCAATCGTTATTCAAAATGATTCGCCACACGTCAGAAGTCAGCCCACACGGCATCCTGTCAGCGTATCACGATAATGCGTCAGTGGTTGAAAATGCCCAGACGCAAGTCTTTATTCGCAATCCGCACACGGGAGAATACAGCTACACCGAAGAAGCCGCGCATTTATTGATGAAAGTGGAAACGCATAATCATCCAACCGCAATTTCGCCTTATTCAGGCGCGGCGACAGGCAGCGGTGGTGAAATCCGTGACGAAGGCGCGACAGGTCGCGGTTCAACACCGAAAGCAGGTTTAACAGGTTTTTCCGTGTCGCATTTGCAAATTCCCGATTTCGAGCAACCTTGGGAACAAGCCAACGGCAAACCTGAACGCATCGCGTCTGCGCTCGACATTATGATTGAAGCTCCGCTCGGTGGTGCGGCGTTTAATAATGAATTTGGTCGTCCGAATTTAGCGGGTTATTTTCGCACCTTTGAGCAACCCGTTTTAGGCAGCGACAACGAACTTCGCGGCTATCACAAACCGATTATGATTGCAGGCGGTTTAGGTAGCATTCGCCCGATGTTGATTAACAAACAACCCATTCCAGCAGGTTCACTCATTATTATTTTGGGTGGCCCTGCGATGTTGATTGGGCTAGGCGGTGGCGCAGCATCGTCGCAAGCGTCAGGCGAAAGCGCTGAAACACTTGATTTTGCCAGCGTGCAACGTGAAAATCCCGAAATGGAACGTCGTTGCCAAGAAGTTATCAACCATTGCAACGCGCTCGGTGAAAATACGCCGATTGTGTCGATTCACGATATTGGTGCAGGCGGTTTATCAAACGCCGTGCCTGAAATTATCCACGATTGCGAACGCGGCGGACGTTTTGAATTACGCAACGTACAAAATGCGGATTTAGGCATGTCACCAATGCAAATTTGGTGCAACGAAGCGCAAGAACGTTACGTTGTTGCCATCAAACCTGAATCGCTCGAATTATTTAAAGCCTTCTGCGAACGCGAACATTGCTTGTTTGCGGTCATCGGTGAAGCGACAAACGAAGAACATTTAAGCCTTTCGGACAATTTATTGGGTGACAAACCTGTTGATTTACCGATGTCTGTATTATTCGGCAAACCACCCAAAATGCACCGCACCGTTGAACACGTTGCACCAAACGTTGCCGCATTTAACGCTGAAAATATCGAACTTTCGGAAGCGATTAACCGCGTGTTAGCGTTTCCAGCTGTTGCAGACAAAAGTTTCTTAATTCATATCGGCGACCGTTCGGTGACGGGTTTAGTCGCGCGTGACCAAATGGTTGGACGTTGGCAAATTCCTGTTGCCGATGTTGCGGTGACAACCTCGGGTTTTCAAGCCACAACAGGCGAAGCAATGGCGATGGGTGAACGCTCGCCAATCGCCGTGATTAACGCGCCCGCTTCGGGACGGATGGCAATTGGTGAAGCGTTGACGAATTTAGCAGCGGCGCGAATTGATGCTGTGCGTGATATTAAATTATCGGCAAATTGGATGGCAGCGGCTGGCGTAGCTGGTGAAGATGCGGCGTTATTTGATACCGTGAAAGCAGTAGGTTTGGAGCTTTGCCCCGAATTAGGCATTGCGATTCCTGTCGGTAAAGATTCGCTTTCGATGAAAACTGTGTGGCGCGACGAAACAGGTGAAAAAACCATGACTGCGCCGTTGTCGCTCATTATCACCGCATTTGCGCCTGTTTTGGATGTGACAAAAACGCTCACACCAGAATTGAAAGCTGTTGAAAACAGCGGACTACTTTTGATTGATTTAGGCGCAGGAAAAAATCGTTTAGGCGGTTCAGTGCTGGCTCAAGTTTATAACCAACTCGGCGACACCTGCCCCGATGTGGACGATGCAAAACGTTTAAAAGCGTTTTTTGAATCGATTCAAACTTTAAACAATCAACAAAAATTACTTGCCTATCATGACCGTTCGGACGGTGGTTTGCTTGCGGTTGCGGCTGAAATGCTTTTCGCAAGTCGTTTAGAAGTAAATTTGAATTTAAACGGCGACGTGTTAAGCGAATTATTTAACGAAGAATTAGGTGCAGTCATTCAAATCAAAACCGAAGACACGCAAGACGTAAAAACCTTGTTAGCACATAACGGATTAGTCGATTGCGTATTTGAAATCGGTACAGTTGGAATACATGAAAACCAAGGTTTAAACATTTCGCAAAACGGCAAAATTATTTACAGCGAAACACGAGCAAATTTACAAAAAACGTGGTCGGAACTCAGCTACAGAATGCAAGCCTTGCGCGATAATCCAGCGTGTGCGAAACAAGAATTTGAACAAATCGCCGACAATTCAGACCGTGGTTTGCACGCGCTTTTGACATTTGATGTGCGCGAAGATGTTGCCGCACCATTCTTGAATTTGTCTCGTCCGAAAGTCGCCATTTTGCGTGAACAAGGTGTGAACGGTCACGTCGAAATGGCGGCGGCATTTAATCGCGCTGGTTTTACCAGCATCGATGTTCACATGAGCGACATCATTCATGGTCGCGTTAGCTTGCAAGATTTCAAAGGCTTAGTAGCTTGCGGCGGTTTCTCTTATGGCGATGTTTTAGGTGCTGGCGGCGGGTGGGCAAAATCGATTTTATTCAATCCACGGGCGCGTGATGAATTCGCGGCGTTTTTTGCGCGTGAAGATACCTTTAGTTTAGGGGTTTGTAACGGTTGCCAAATGTTGTCAGGCTTGAAAGAAATTATTCCAAATGCACAACATTGGGCGCGTTTTGCGCGTAATAATTCGGAACAATTTGAAGCGCGTGTGGCAATGGTGAAAGTTGAAGAATCGCCTTCGATTTTACTCGCAGGAATGGCTGGTTCAAGAATGCCTGTTGTGGTCGCACACGGTGAAGGTCGCGCGGTGTTTTCGCAAAACTTACAGGCTGCCGTTGAAGCCAAAATGATTGCACTATCCTATGTCGATTCGCGCGGCGTTCCGACAACCGACTTTCCTGCAAATCCTAATGGTTCGCCATTTGGGATTACAGGTTTAACCACAACGGATGGCAAAGTCACCATTATGATGCCGCATCCAGAGCGTTGTTTTAGAACTTTGCAAAACTCGTGGCATCCAAATGATTGGGATAAAGATGGCGCGTGGTTACGATTGTTCAGTAATGCGCGTGTTTGGGTTGGCTAAATGCTTTCGCAAGCCAATTTAGACGCGCTGAAATTGCAAGGTTTATACCGTTCACGGCGAATCATTGACGATAAAAAAATCGTCAATTTTTGCAGTAATGATTATTTGGGTTTGTCGAAGAATGAAAACGTCATCGCCGCTTTTAAAAAAGCGGCTGATGATTACGGTGTAGGAAGCGGCTCGGCACATTTAATTTGTGGACATTCAAAAGCGCATCATTTGTTAGAAGAAGAACTCGCTGAATTTGCAGGACGTGAACGCGCATTGTTATTTTCAACGGGTTACATGGCAAATTTAGGCGCGATTAACGCTTTAGTTGGTCGCGGCGATTTTGTTTTTGAAGATAAATTGAATCATGCGTCATTGCTTGATGGCGGTTTATCTTCTGGCGCGAATTTCAAACGTTATCCACACGCCGATTTAACGCAACTCGAAAAATTATTGAGCAAAGCAAGCGGTCAAAAACTGATTGTGACAGACGGCGTTTTTAGCATGGATGGTGATGTTGCGCCATTACGAGAATTAGCAAATTTGGCGAAAAAAAATGACGCGCTTTTGATGGTCGATGACGCGCATGGTTTTGGTGTTTTAGGCAAAACAGGCGGCGGATTGGTTGAAGAATTGAATTTAACACAAAACGATGTGCCGATTTTAATGGGAACGTTAGGCAAAGCGTTTGGGACATTTGGCGCGTTTATCGCGGGTTCGGAATTGTTGATTGAAACGTTAATTCAATCAGCACGAACTTACATTTATACAACCGCCCTGCCCCCAGCGATTGCCGAAGCGACTCGCGCGAGTTTGAAAATTGTGATTGAAGAAACGTGGCGACGTGAAAAATTGCAAGCGTTGATTTCACAATTCAAAAGTGGCGCGGCAGAATCAGATTTGCCGTTAATGCCTTCAGATTCGCCGATTCAACCGTTGCTTATTGGTGATAGTTTTCGCACCACGAAAATGAGCCAACAACTTTTAGACGTTGGTTTTTTAGTGAGTGCGATTCGTCCGCCAACTGTTCCAAAAAATAAAGCCCGTTTACGGATTACATTTTCTGCGTTGCATGAATTTGATGATGTTTCGCGTTTGCTAGAAACACTAAGTTGTTTAAATAAATTGGAGAACTAAAAGTGGTCGAATTTACGTTGCCAAAAAACTCAACATTAAAAAAATCTTTTCCTGTTCTATCAAAAGGCGATAAATTTCAACGTGTTGAAGTTTATCGCTGGTCGGAAGAATCGGGCGAAAATCCAAAAATTGATACATTTGATATTCCGAAAGATGAATGCGGCTCGATGGTTTTAGATGTCTTGCTGAAAATTAAAGACAATTTTGACAGTTCACTTACATTTCGACGTTCATGTCGCGAAGGTGTTTGCGGCTCATGTGCAATGAATGTTAATGGTAAAAATACGCTCGCGTGTACAAAATCGCTTGCCGATTATGAAGGCGAAACGCTAAAAATTTACCCGTTGCCGCACATGGCGGTTGTGAAAGATTTGGTGGTGGATATGACCCATTTTTATGAACAATATGCGTCAATTAAACCATGGTTGGAAAATTCAACAAATCCAGAACGCGAACGCTTGCAAAGTGAATCTGAACGCGCCGCATTAAATGAAATTTACGATTGCGTTTTATGTGCGTGTTGTTCCACAAGTTGCCCTAGTTATTGGTGGAATAGCGACCGTTATTTAGGACCTGCCGTTTTATTGCAAGCTTATCGTTTTATTGTCGATAGCCGTGATGAAAATACCGAAGAACGCTTAAATGCGCTGGATGAGAGTTTTAAACTTTACCGTTGTCACACAATTATGAATTGCGTCGATACTTGCCCAAAAGGGTTAAATCCCGCGAAAGCGATTGCTGAAATTAAAAAACAATTGGTGCAACGCGCGTGAAAATGGCGCAACTCTATTGGCAATGCCGACGTGGTAGTTTAGAGTTAGACTTGTTGTTAAAAAATTATCTCGAAAATCAGTATTCGCAAGCAACCGAATTGGAACGTCAACAATTTGTGGCACTGTTGAAACTCGAAGATGATGAATTATTACCTGCGTTACTTTCTTTTTTAACTTAACTTTCAAAGGATTTCACGATGAAAAAAACATTTTTAGCGATTGCATTAACCGCATTATTTGCATCACAAGCTTTTGCAGAACCACAAACTTACAAAGAAAACGAAATTGAAGAAATTGCGATGAAAATTCATCACGAAGCCGATCAAGGCGGCTATGAATTGTTATCAGTTGCGGATTTAAAAAAATGGATTGATGAAAAAGAAAATTTCGTTTTAATCGATGGAAATTCAACCGTACAATTCAATGAAGCACACATTGCAGGCGCAAATAACTTTGAATTCCAAGCAAAATTCACACGCAACTGGAAAGACGATGCCACAGCAGGTTCAGAAGATGCTTACAAAGCACTTTTAGGCGATAAATTAGGACAAAAAATCGTCGTTTATTGTGGTGGAAATAAATGCGGACGTTCAAATACTGCCGCGTTGTGGACAAAAGAATTCGGTTATCATCATGTTTATCGCGTCACAAGCGGCATCAAAGGCTGGCAAGATGCGGGGTTTCCTGTTGAATCGACCAAAAAATAATCTTCAACAAAATCGTGTTTTCATGGTGAATGAAAACACGGTTAATTTAAATTTTTGTATTTAGCGACCGTGATTTTATTCATTTCTGATTTACATCTGTCTTTTGACAAACCTCAAATAACACACCATTTCATTCATTTTTTACAAACTAAAGCCAAGCAAGCAAAATCGGTTTATATTTTGGGCGATTTATTCGATGCGTGGGTGGGTGACGATGATTTTACTTATCCCAACGCGCAAATTCGGCATGAATTAAAAAAACTCACCGATTCTGGCGTAAAAGTCTATTTCCAACGTGGAAACCGCGATTTTTTAATTGGCGACCGTTTTGCACACGAAACAGGTGTTATTTTGTTAGAAGATTATGTCGTGATTGAGTTAGAAGGAGAGAAAACTTTATTAACACATGGTGATTTGTTGTGTAGTGATGATTTGGCTTATCAGACATTTCGCGTCAAATCACGCGCATTAGAATGGCAACAAAATGTTCTTTCAAAACCACTTTGGTTGCGATTATTAGCAGCACGTTGGTATCGGTTGCGTAGTTTTTTGCATAAACAAAAAAAATCGCATTACGTTATGGATGTAAATCAAAATACAGTTGAAAATGTCATGCAAAAATACCAATGTACTCGTTTGATTCATGGTCATACACACCAACCTGCGTTGCATAAATTTCAGTTAAATGGCAAAAAAGCACAGCGTTTTGTGTTGTCAGATTGGAATAATCAAGGTGGTGAAGTGTTAATCTGGTAAATTATGGCTTAACTTTTGCTGATGTTATTTTAACCTTTAGAAACTTTATACAAAAATCCGCCCATGAAAAAAAAACTTAAACAGCATCATCATTTTGTCTTACATTTAAAAAAAGCCGAAAAAGTTGACGCAAAAACGTATCCCTTAACCGTCAGCAGAACGATAAAGCAATCGAATTTGTCTGATGAGGAAAAAGAAGAATATCGCAATCAATTACGCGCTTCATTAACGACAAATCGTAAATTTATCAAGGATCTTCGCGCCGCCAAAAAACCAATGATGATTCATGAAAAATTGATGGCAGAAAAATGGCAACTTCATGCCGCTTCAATGGAAAAAATCAGATCGCATGTGAGACGTGGACTCCCTCCTGTTCAAGAAAATACGGAACCCATGGAGAATGAGGAATCGAGTGAGTAAGCGTAAATCAGGCTTAAATGTTCATGGCATTATTTTGTTAGATAAGCGTTTAGGTGTTTCGTCAAATAAAGCGTTACAAGAAGTACGACGTTTATTTAATGCAAACAAAGCAGGACATACGGGCAGTTTAGACCCACTTGCAACAGGACTTTTACCGCTTTGTTTTGGTGAAGCTACCAAAGTTTCAGCGTTGATGTTAGATGATGATAAGCGTTATCAAGTCACGGTAAAACTTGGTGTAATGACTGACACAGGCGATGCCGAAGGGCAAATTATCGAAACCAAACCTGTTCCATCGTTATCACTTGAACAAATTCAAATCTGCTTAGAAAAATTCACAGGCGCACAAGCGCAAGTTCCACCAATGTATTCCGCATTAAAACACAACGGCAAAAAACTGTATGAATTGGCACGAGACGGAATCACGATTGAACGTGAGCCGCGAAATATCACCATTTACAAAATCAACTTACTTGAATTTACAGCTGACACGTTGACGCTTGATGTAGCGTGTTCAAAAGGGACTTATATTCGCTCACTTGCCGAAGATATTGGACACAATTTAGGTTGTGGCGGAACGGTAACGGCGTTACTAAGAACCCAAGCTGGGCAATTTCATTTACATGAAGCCAAAACAATTGAACAACTCAGCACGATGACTTCGGAAGAATTGCACGCGAGTTTGATTTCCGTTGATAAGCCACTCGAGAATTTACAAGCAATCCATTTATCGCCCGAACAAGCAACAGCGATTCGACATGGTCAAGCGATTGATTTTGAAACAAATGAAACAAAACAAAACGTACGTTTATATGCAAAAAATGCGTTTTTAGGTTTGGGTGAAATCGGATTAAATGCTAAACTAACTGTCGTTAGATTGTTCAATTTGAACGATTAACTTTTCGAGTTTCTACACCCTAAACGTGGAAACTTTTTTATTTTTATCTTAAATTTTAGGGATTTATCCGCAATGCCATTTACAGCAGAACAAAAAAAAGCCGTCGTTGAAGCCTATCGTCAATCAGAAACTGACACAGGTTCACCAGAAGTTCAAGTCGCGTTATTGACGGCTCATATTCAACATTTAGCTCCACATTTTGCAGCGCACAAAAAAGATAACCATTCACGTCGTGGTTTGTTACGCATGGTTAATCAACGTCGCAAATTGCTCGACTATTTGAAGGGTAAAGATGGCGAGCGTTATCGCACATTGATTGCACGCTTAGGGTTGCGTAAATAAAAAAACACCTAGAAAACGGCACACATTCTGTGCCGTTTTTGCTTATAGAAACAAAGACATTTTCAAATTATCTTCAAATTACAGGAAATCCAAGAGTGAATCCTATTCGTAAAGAATTTCAGTACGGCGATCAAAAAGTTATCCTCGAAACTGGTGAAATTGCGCGTCAAGCAGACGGCGCAGTTATGATTGATGTAGGCGGCACGTCTATTTTAGTCACCGTTGTAGGCAAAAAAAATGCGGCGGGTGGTGACTTTTTCCCATTAACCGTAAATTATCAAGAAAAAGCCTACGCGGCGGGTAAAATTCCTGGTGGATTTTTCAAACGCGAAGGTCGTCCTTCCGAACAAGAAACCTTAATTTCACGCTTAATCGATCGCCCGATTCGTCCTTTATTTCCTGAAGGTTATACCAACGAAGTGCAAATTATTGCGACCGTTGTTTCATTAAATCCCGACGTAGACACGGAAATTCCTGCTTTACTTGGTGCATCGGCAGCGTTAGCCATCTCGGGGTTGCCATTTAATGGTCCAATCGGTGCGGCAAATGTCGGTTATAAAGATGGTCAGTATTTGTTAAATGCTTCACCAGCGGCATTAAAAGAATCAGATTTAATTTTAGTCGTTGCAGGTACAGCGCAAGCCGTTTTAATGGTGGAATCAGAAGCGAAAAATTTATCTGAAGAAGTCATGCTCGGTGCGGTTTTATTTGGTCATGAACAAATGCAAACCGCCATTAATGCGATTAACGAATTTGCTGAATCAGCAGGTCGTGGCGTAGTGGAATGGGTTGCACCTGAGCCAAATCATGAATTGAATCGTTTAGTTGGCGCAATTGAAGCGGACGTAAAAGCGGCGTATTTAATTCCTGAAAAATTGGTTCGCCAAGACAAATTAAAAGAAATTCGCACCGCGTTAATTGAAAAATTAGTCGCTGACGAAGCCTACGAAGAAGCCGAAATTAAAGGCGTAATTGAACAACTAGAATATGACGTAGTGCGTGGCGCGATTTTGAATGATGGACAACGTATCGACGGTCGTCCGTTAGATAAAGTGCGTCAAATCAGCATTCGCACAGGCGTTTTGCCACGCACGCACGGTTCAGCATTATTCACACGCGGCGAAACCCAAGCGTTAGTTGTGGCAACATTAGGCACAGCCCGCGATTCACAAGTCATTGACGCATTGGCTGGCGAATACAAAGAACCTTTCATGTTGCATTACAACTTCCCTCCGTACAGCGTCGGGGAAACAGGTTTCGTTGGTTCACCAAAACGCCGCGAAATTGGTCACGGACGTTTAGCAAAACGTGGCGTTTTAGCCGTGTTGCCGAATATGGAAGAATTTCCGTATTCCATTCGCGTCGTGTCTGAAATCACTGAATCAAATGGTTCGAGTTCAATGGCTTCGGTTTGCGGTAGTAGTTTAGCGTTGATGGATGCAGGCGTTCCGTTATCAGCACCTGTTGCAGGGATTGCGATGGGCTTGATTAAAGAAGGTGACCGTTTCGCAGTAATTTCTGATATTTTGGGCGACGAAGACCATTTGGGCGACATGGATTTCAAAGTCGCAGGTTCTGAGCAAGGCGTTACCGCGTTGCAAATGGACATTAAAATTCAAGGTATCACCGCTGAAATTATGAGAACCGCACTCGCGCAAGC
>CAIVBX010000001.1 GCA_903904275.1 uncultured Pseudomonadota bacterium | reverse complement strand
GGTTGCCACGACTTTCAAAGGAAAATTGCACGAAGCGGGTGTGATTTTCTGCCCCATTTCTGAGGCGATTCGTGATTATCCTGAACTCGTGAAAGAGTATTTAAGTTCAGTCGTTTCGGTTGGTGATAATTTTTTTGCCGCGTTAAATTCTGCTGTTTTTACCGATGGTTCGTTTGTTTATATTCCAAAAGGTGTGCGTTGTCCGATGGAACTTTCGACCTATTTTCGTATCAATGCCAGCAACACAGGGCAGTTTGAACGGACGTTGATTATTGCCGATGAAGGCAGTTATGTTTCATATCTCGAAGGGTGCAGTGCGCCGCAACGCGATGAAAACCAACTCCACGCCGCTGTTGTCGAATTGGTTGCCTTGAAAGATGCTGAAATCAAATACTCGACCGTGCAAAATTGGTATCCAGGTGACAAAGAAGGAAAGGGCGGAATTTATAATTTCGTGACCAAACGCGCCTATTGCAAAGGCGATAATTCGAAAGTGTCTTGGACGCAAGTTGAAACAGGTTCGGCAATTACTTGGAAATATCCAAGTTGCATTTTGAAAGGTGATAATTCGGTCGGTGAATTTTATTCAGTCGCCGTCACCAACAATTTGCAACAAGCCGACACAGGCACAAAAATGATTCATGTCGGCAAAAACACCAAAAGTACCATCATTTCAAAAGGCATTTCAGCGGGCAAAGCGCAAAACACTTATCGCGGTTTGGTCAAAATTTCCAGCAAAGCCGAAAACGCCCGAAATTACACACAATGTGATTCGTTGCTAGTTGGTGATAAATGCGGCGCACACACGTTTCCGTATGTTGAAGTGCGTAATTCCTCGGCGCAAATCGAACACGAAGCGACGACTTCTAAAATCAGCGAAGACCAATTATTTTTCTGTCAACAACGCGGTTTGTCTGCCGAAGATGCGGTGTCGATGATTGTGAATGGTTTTTGTAAGCAAGTTTTCAAAGAATTACCCATGGAATTTGCCGTTGAAGCGCAAGCGTTGTTGGGGTTGAGTTTGGAAGGTTCGGTGGGGTAACGCATGGATATTTTTATCGAATGGTTAAATAAAAATTCTGGAGTGTTTAATCTTTTATTTTCATTTTTAGTTGCAATATCTACAGTCTTTTATGCTTATTTAACAAGTCAACTTGTTCGGGAAACAAAGCGATTAAGAGAAGTCCAAACAGAACCGACATTAGAGATTTTCTTTCGTTCACATGATGCTTCAATATCTCTTTTGGAATTTGTTATAAAAAATGTTGGTCAGGGTTCTGCGTACGATATAACTTTCGATTTATCATCAAACCTTGACGAGGCTGGTGCGGATGAATTACTCAATGACCTTAAAAAATTGAACGTCATCACCACTGGGATAAATTTACTTTGTCCAAATCAAGAATTTGATGCTTATTGGACAGACCTCAGACAAAATTGTGAATCAAAATTAAAAACACCTATAACGGTAACTAGCGTATGTAAAAGCAGTAGTGGAGCTATTTATAAACATACACATGTTTTGGATCTTTCTGAACTAGAAGGCAAAGCGAAACTAGGTTCACCATCTTTGTATTCTATTGCTCAAAGCCTTGAAAAATTACAAAAAGATATAGAACGTATTTCAAGTGGATGGTCTAAATTAAAAGTTGATACATATTCAGAAGAAGATAGACAGCAACAACGAATAGAAAGAGAAGCAATGATTGCTGAACATTCATCGAAAAATTCCACATAAACAGATTTGCTAAGGTTGTTTTAAGCTCATGCTTTTCTTTCAATCTCAATTTAAACTCAGGTAACAACACCAAATGCTCAAAATCAAAGACCTAACCGTCAACGTCGGAAACAAAGAAATCCTCAAAGGCTTAAACCTCGAAGTCAACGCAGGCGAAATTCACGCCATCATGGGACCTAACGGCGCGGGAAAAAGTACGCTTTCGCACGTTTTATCAGGCAAATCTGGTTACGAAGTCACAGGCGGTTCAATCATATACAATGGCAAAGATTTACTCGAAATGCCTGCTGAAATTCGCGCTCGTGAAGGCGTATTCCTAGCGTTCCAATATCCTGTCGAAATCGCTGGTGTGACCAACGTGTATTTATTGAAAGCCGCATTAAACGCGGTTCGTAAACACAAAGGTTTAAGCGAAGTCGATGCGATGGATTTTTTAACGCTCGTGAAAGCGAAAACCAAAGCCCTCGAAATGGACGAAAAATTCTTATATCGCGCGGTGAACGAAGGTTTTTCGGGCGGCGAAAAGAAACGTAACGAAATTTTACAAATGGCGATGCTCGAACCACAACTTTGCATTTTGGACGAAACCGATTCGGGTTTAGACATTGATGCTTTGCGAATTGTTGCCGACGGCGTGAACGCTTTACGCGCTGAAAATCGCAGTTTTATTATGGTGACGCATTACCAACGCT